>NZ_JBQKDH010000012.1:0-107091 GCF_052121955.1 Parafannyhessea sp. LCP19S3_B1
GCGCAGGCGCGGGAGCCGGCGCGGGTGCCGGCGCGGGTGCCGCTGGCGCGGGGCTCGTCGGCGCCGCGGGCGCGGTGGGTGCGTCGCTGAAGAGCTTGCGCCTGATGTCCGAGGTGTTGCGCGCGATCATGACGTTGAGCATCACGAACTCGTAGCCCACGCGAAGCAGGAGCTCGAGCACGATGCACAGGATTATCATGCCCACGAGCGCGCCCAGAAACGCCCCAAAGCCAAAGCTGATGGAGCTCAGCGCGCCCGCTGCGCAGCCAAACAGGACCAGAAGCGCGTTGAACATGTAGAGCGCCTTCAGGATCTTGTCGATGAGCAGGATGTCGAAGCGCAGGAACGGCCCCCAGCTCTTCTTGTCCTTATAGCTCAGGTGGAGCTCGTTCTTATCGGACACGAAGCGCTTGTAGCCCATGACCGTGAGCACGATAGCCGCGACGAGCGCGATGAACATGAGGACGCCGAAGGCAGACCCAAAGTTCACGAGCTGGCCGAACGGATTGGCGTCGTAGCCATATCCTCCGTAGCCGTACGAGTTGGTTCCAAACATGTGCGATTCCTTTCGTTGGTGCGGTCAGTCTGACGCGGGGGCGACGGGAAGCCGTTCTTCTCGGCAGCGCCCACGGAAGGCCCGAGTACCTAGAACTTGATGGTGGGATACACGTCCTGGTAGTCCTGTAGCGCGATGCTCTTGCCCGTGTGCGGGTTGTTGCCGGCGGTGATGGGGGCAAGGATCTGGTCCTTGTGCGGGGCGGGGTCGTCGTAGGCGAGGTCCGTCGTCCACGCAGACGCTATGCAGCCGATGCGGGACTGCAAGTCTGCGAGGCAGCGCTGGATCGACGCGTGCTGCGACGCATACGCGCTGCCCTCGGGGACCTGGATGCCCGCGAACGACGAGACGTCGCCCTGGATGCTCTGCTCCAGGCTGTAGCAGTCGCTCGCCGCGGACGAGCGCGCCGCGTAGTCGCCGCTCAGGTACGTCTTGTTGAACGTGTTCGCGCAGCTCGCGATGCGCGAGTCGTAGTCACTCAGCCTGTTGTAGTACAAGACGAGCTGACCCTTGAACTGCGCGTCCTCCGCGTTCTTCTCGGCATCCCGCTGCGCCTGCGCCGCCGCCTCGGCCTTCTGCTCGGCCTCCGCCTTGGCCTTCGCCTCCGCCTCGACCGCCTTCTCCTTGGCCTCCTCGGCCTTCCGCTCGGCCTCGGCCGCCTTCTTCTGGGCGGCCTTCCTCTTGGCGGCCTCGCTCTTCTCGCCCGTGGCCTTCTGCGCCTGATCTGCGCCCGCCTGCCACGGCAGCGCATTGCCGCTCGCGCTCCACGCGATCAGGAACACGAGCGCGAGGGCAAGGAGGACCGCCGTCACGATGGCGACGATGGTTCCCGTGCCGGGCCTCTTGGCGGGCTGCGGCGCCGGAGCGTCCGTTGGCGCGGCGTCTGCCCTGGCGGGCGAGCCAGGTGCCGTCGACGGCATGCGCGTGGGCAGCGCGGGCGAGGCGTCCGCGATCGGGGCGCCGCACCTCATGCAGAACTTCTTGCCGGGCTGGATTGGCGCTCCGCAACTTGTGCAAAAGCGAGTTCCCATCTTGTGTCCCATCTCCTGGAATCCTCGGTCGCGGTCGAGCGTGGGAAAATGCTACCACGACGACCGGACCGGTCGTTGCCGGACGGCTTCATCTAACGCATCCGTTACCAACTGACGGCAAGTCGTTCCAGCCCGCCGCAGACGCTGCGACTCGAAGGCGCGGCGAGCGGGCGTCGCGCGGGTGACAGGTGCATCACTATCTGACAGAACGCGATTCTGTCAGTTTGTGATGGGCCACGAAGGCAGAAAGGCCTCTTTCTCGCCCAAAAAGGCATCACTACCTGACAGATGTGACATCTGTCAGGTAGTGATGTAGTGGGGCGGTGGTGTCGCGGGCGCCCGCGGCTATGCCAGGCGCGCCTTCACCTCGCTGGCGAGGTCCGCCATGGGCACCTGCACCTGCTCGTGCGTGGACATGTCGCGAAGCGTGGCCACGCCGGCCGCGACCTCGTCGGAGCCCAGTACGACGCACAGGCGCGCGTTGTGCTTGTCTGCCTGCTTGAACTGGCTCTTGAGCGAGCGACCCTGGTAGTCCGCCTCAGTGCGGACGCCCGCCTGGCGAAGCGCGAGCGTGGCGCGGAAAACGGCGTCGCGCTCGTCGGCGCCGGTGCACGCTACGTACACGCACGCGGGCTCGTCGCCGTCCACGTTGACGCCGAGGCTCTGGAGCGCCAGGTACATGCGCTCGAAGCCAACGGCGAACCCGATGCCCGGCGTGGGCTTGCCGCCCTCGAGCTCCATCAGGCCGTCGTAGCGACCGCCGCCGCCGATGGCGCCGACGCCAGCGTTCTGGCACTCGACCTCGAACACGGTGCGCGTGTAGTAGTCGAGCCCACGCACGAGCGTGGGGTCCTCGACGTAGGAGACGCCGGCCTCGTCCAGGTACTGCTTTACCTTTGCGTAGTGCGCGGCGCAGTCGTCGCACAGGTTGTCCTTCGCGAGGGGGGCGTCCGCCATGACCTCGCGGCAGTGGTCGTTCTTGCAGTCGAAGCTGCGCAGCGGGTTGATCTCCGCGCGCTCCAGGCAGTCCTCGCACATCTCGTCCTTGTGGGCGAGGATGAAGTCGCGGACCTTCTGGCGGTACGCGGGACGGCACGCGGCATCGCCCATCGAGTTGATGCGGAGCGTGAGCGCGGAGGGGTCGAAGCCCATGCGCTTGTAGAACTCCATCAGCATGATGATGCACTCGGCATCCGCCGCGGGGTCCGGCGCGCCGAGCCACTCGACGCCCACCTGGTGGAACTGGCGCAGGCGGCCCTTCTGCGGGCGCTCGCCGCGGAACATGGCCTCGCCGTACCACAGCTTGACGGGGGCGCCGCCCTGCGGGACGAAGTTGTTCTCGACCGCGGCGCGCACGACGCCGGCCGTTCCCTCCGGACGCATCGCCATGCGCTGCTTCGCCTTCAGGCCGCTCTCCGTACCGGCGTCCAGCAGGCGCTCCATGAGCGCGCCAGAGAACACGCGGAACATCTCCTTGCGCACGACGTCCGTCGACTCGCCGATGCCGTGCACGAACGTGTCCACCTGCTCGATGGCGGGGGTCTCTATCATGTCGAACCCATACGCGCCGAAGAGCTCGCGCGCGACGTCCTGCATGTGCTGCCACGCACGCATGTATCCACCGTACAGGTCCTCGGTACCCTGGATCTTCTGAGCCATGTCTGGCCTCCTTCCGCGCCTTCAGCGCGACCATGGCCGTGGCCACAAACGCCGTACGACGCACGACGCCTTCCACGGCCAACAGGTAGGCAGTATACGCCTCTGGCCTCTGGCGGCGGAGTCCGACGCCCAACCTTATCTCGCCGTACAACGACGCTGCATATTGGGACGGTCACGCGCCGACGCCCACGGCCGACGAAACGCACCGTAGCTGAGCTTTCAAAACCATGCAAACTGGGCGCGGATGCGTACCCGCGCCCAGGATGCCACCGCACACACCCGTGACGACTTTGCAATGTTTTGCAAACTGGGCGCAGGTGTGTACCCACTTGTGCCATGGCCCCGCACGCACCCGTGCCGACCTTGCGAAATCTTGCAAACTCGGGCCGGGTGTGTTGCGCCGGAGGGGGTCCTGTGGCAGAAATCGGTGGGTGTGTACCCGGAATTTGGCTTAGGATTCCATGGTTTGAGCCTTCTGCCAGCACTTATGTGCAATTGAATCAAAATCGCATGTCGCACACCTGGGGGTTTCTCGCATCTAGCGCAACACACCCGCAAATTCGTGGCGGGAGGCCTCGATTTTCGCAACACACCTTGGGTGAGCTTACAGGATTCCGTAAACTCACCCCGGGTGCGTGCGGCGACGGGTACGCACCAAGGCCGACCTTGCAGGAAAGCGCAAACTGGGACGTGGTGTGTACCCGTAGCCCAGACGTCCTCGCACGCACCCGGGCCGACCTTGCGAAGATTTGCAAATTGGGCGCGGATGCGTACCCGCGAATGCCGCGCCCGGATGCCCAGGCTCAGCCTTGGCGCCCGCCCCTATCGCAGGGTCTCGCGCTCGTAGTCGCTCATCGGCACCAGCCAGCCGTGCTCGGCGAGCGCCTCCCCAATCGCATCGAGGTCTTCCTCGCTGTCGGCCACCACGTGGTGGAAGTGGTAGCCGCTCGTCGTGCCGCTCAGGAGGGACGACCTGCTGTCCTTCAGCTCGGAAAGGAAGCGCTCCACGTCGCGGCGGCTCGACAGCCCCAGGGCGGCGGACATCTGCCCGTAGGTGCGGTGGTTCACCATGGTGTCCTCCACCGTGCCTCCCATGTCCACGATCAGGAAGAGCTCGTCGGCCACCTCCCGCGGACCGTGGTGCAGCTTGAACAGGCGGCGCGGGCGCCTGTCGCGCACGAGCACGTAGCCGCGGTTCGTGGACGCGACGCTATGGCCGTCCGCGCGCAGCAGCGCCACGTCCTGCACGATCACCTGCCTGCTCACGCCCAGCTCGCGCGCGAGGGCGCCGCCGGAGACCGCCGCCGGCGCCTTCTCAAGAAGCTCCACTATGCGCGCACGGCGCTCCTCGCCGCCGGCCATGCTACCTGCCCTCCACCGTAAGGTGCTTCAGCGACAGGTCCAGTATCGGGGCGGAGTGCGTGAGCGCGCCGGAAGACACGTAGTCCACGCCCAGGTCCACCAGGGTCGCGGCCTTCGCGGCGTCCACGTTGCCGGACACCTCGACCTCGGCCCTGCCGGCGATTATGCCCATGGCCTCGCGCATGCGCTCGTGGTCCATGTTGTCGAGCATGATGATGTCCGCGCCCGCATCCACGGCCTCGCGCACCATGTCCAGGGTCTCCACCTCGACCTCGATCTTCCGCACGAACGGGGCGTGCCGGCGGGCGGCCTCTATGGCCTCGCGCACGCCGCCGGCGGCGTCAATGTGGTTGTCCTTCAGCAGCACGCCGTCCGACAGGTTGTAGCGGTGGTTGCCTCCCCCGCCCACGCGCACGGCCTCCTTCTCGAACACGCGCATGTTCGGGCAGGTCTTGCGCGTGTCCACAAGGCGCGTGCGCGTCCCGGCAAACAGCGCGGCCATCGAGCGGGTCATCGTCGCGATGCCGCTCATGCGCTGCAGGTAGTTCAGCGCGACCCTCTCGCCCGAAAGCAGCGCGCGCACGTGGGCGTGCACGCTTCCCAGCACCTGCCCCGAGCGCACGTCGTCGCCCTCCGCGACGGAAAGCTCCGTCGTGGCGGTCTCGTCCAGCAGCTCGAACGTCCGCGCAAACACGTCCAGACCGCAGATGACGCCGTCCTGCTTCGCGATCAGCTGCACGCGGCCCACGGCCTCGGGCCCAATGACCGATGCCGTCGTCACGTCCTCGCTGGTAACGTCCTCGCGCAGGGCCTGCAGAATGAGCGGCTCCGCCTGGAGCCTCAGGCTGACGGGATCCATCCGTGCCTCCTCCTCACGATGTCCCGCGCCGCAAGGCGCGAGAAGACCAGGCTCTCGAGCAGCGAGTTGCTGGCCAACCTGTTCTTGCCGTGCACGCCGTTGCAGCTCGTCTCGCCCGCGGCGTACAGGTGCTCCATCTGCGTGCGGGAGTCCTGGTCAACGTGGATGCCGCCCATAAGGTAGTGCTGCGCGGGCACCACGGGGATCGGCTCCCGCGTGATATCGTAGCCCTCCTCAAGACAGTGCTCGTAAATGTGCGAGAAGTGCTCGCGACACACCTCTTCCGGCACGTTCGCGAACGAGAGCCACACGTGCTTGGTGCCGTCCTTCTGCATCTGGCGCCGGATGGCGGCGGACACCACGTCGCGCGGCTGGAGCTCGTCCGTGAAGCGCTCGCCGTGGGCGTCCAGCAGCACCGCCCCCTCGCCACGGCACGCCTCGGATATCAGGAAGGAGCGACCGGGCTTGGTCGAGAAGAGCGTGGTGGGATGTATCTGCACGTAGTCCATGTGCTCGAGCGCCACGCCGTGCTCCTGGCACACGCGGCAGCCGTCGCCCGTGAGGCAGGGGTAGTTCGTGGAGTGCTCGTACAGTCCGCCGACCCCGCCCGTGGCCAGCACCGTGTCGCGGGCCCGGATGGCAAGTCCTTCTCCCCTGGCGTCCCTGGCATGGACGCCGACGCAGGCGCCGTCCCGCACCAGGAGGTCATCCATGGTGGTGTACTCCATGATGCGCATGTTGCGCAGCTTGCGCACGCGCGCCAGCAGCTTCGTGGTGATCTCCTTGCCGGTGACGTCCGCGTGGTGCACGATGCGGTTTCTGCTGTGGGCGCCCTCGCGCGTGTAGTCCAGGTCCCCCGCGGGCGTGCGGTCAAACTCCACGCCCATGCGGATGAGGTCGTTTATGATCTCGCGGCTGGACCAGATCATGGTGTCCACGCTCTCGGGGCGGCACTCGTTGTGGCCGGCGCGCATGGTGTCGTCGAACCAGTAGTCGTAGTCGTCGTGGTCGCGCATCACGCAGATTCCGCCCTGCGCCAGCATGGAGTCGCAGCTTGCCACGTCCTCCTTGCTGAGCATCGCTATGCGCAGGTGCCGCGGCAGGTTGAGCGCCGCGTACAGCCCGGCCACGCCACAGCCCACTATGCACACGTCGAAGTCCGCCTCGCGCTCGCCGCGCGCCGCGGCCTCGTCCCCCTTCGCCATGCTCGTCGCCTCCCGCGCGCTCATCGTGCCGCCAGCTCGAGCATGCGCTCGAGCGGGGCCATGGCCCTCTCCGCATCGTCCGGCAGCGACACCTCGCCGAGGTTGCCCTCGAGCGCGGCCAGGACCTTCTCTGGCCCCACCATCGCCATGTTCGGGCAGATGGGGGGCGTCGCCGGGAAGTAGACGCGCTTGCCCTGGCCGGCCGTGAGGCGGCCGATCTCCGCCGCGACGCCCACCACCGTCAGCACGATGAACTCGCGCGCGTCGCTCGCGGCGATGTGCTCGATGATCTGCTTGGTCGAGCCTATGTAGTCCGCCTCGCGCAGCACCTCCTCGGAGCACTCCGGGTGCGCGCAGACCTCCGCGTCGGGGTGCTCGAGCTCCAGGCGCTCCACCTCCTGCGGGATGATGCGCTGGTGCGTGGGGCAGTAGCCGCGGTTAAGGATGACGTTCTTCTGGGGCAGCCGCTCCGCCACGTAGCGGCCGAGGTTCATGTCCGGGATGAACAGCACGTTGCGCTCGGGCAGCTGCGAGATCACCTTCACGGCGTTCGACGAGGTCACGCACACGTCCGACCACGTCTTGATCTCTGCGGTCGAGTTGATGTAGCACGCGACGGCCACGTCGCCGGCGTACTGGGCGCGGACCTTCTCCACGTCCTCGCGGCGCACCATGTACGCCATGGGGCACAGGGCGCGGGGCTCCGGGTTCAGCACGCGGCGCGCCGGGTTCAGGAGCTTCACGCTCTCCGCCATGAACGAGACCCCGGCGAGCACGATGGTGTCGCAGTCGAGCGTCTTGGCAAGGCGCGCCAGGTAGAACGAGTCACCCACGTAGTCCGCGAGCGCCTGGGTCTCTGCCGGCACGTAGTAGTGCGCCAGCACCACGGCCCTGCGCTCGCGCTTCAGCTCGTTTACGCGCCGCGCGATACGCGCGAGCTCCTCCGCGGAGAGGTCCGATCCGCGACCGCTCCTAAAGCGGCGCGTCGCCTCGCGAAGGCTCTCCTCCTCCACCGGCGTCCTTACGTAGTCTTCCACAGCACTGCCCTCCCACGGGCGCGCCCCTCTGGCGCGCACTGGGTCCGCAGTATGCCACCTGACAAGACAGCTGACAAGTCTGGTGTCTTGTCAGCTGAAATCTCCTCACGGCGCACAGACGCCACCTGGGCCGGGTGCCATCAACGGCACCCTTAGGCAGGCGCTATGCCAGGCCCTCGTCCCTCTCCTCCGGATAGGTCACGCCCCACTCGCGGCGCAGGCCGGTCATCAGTTCCATCACGTCCGAGGCGCAGTCAATCAAGTGGGCGGCCCGCTCGTCGCCCGCGACGGCGCGCTCGAGGTCCGCCACCTCGTAGTCGAGCGCGTAGCCCTCCTCGCCGCAGCGGACCTCCTCCACGCGGCCGTCCTCTGTCCAGACGATCCTCGCCGCGTCTGCGCGCGGGTAGTCAGTCACCTCGACGTAGCACCTGTCGAACGAGAGCATGCCGCGCTTCGGCTGCTTGGAGTGCAGGCTCAGCGTGAAGGTCGCGATCTGCCCTTCCGGGTTCCGCATCACGATGCCGGACGTCTGGTCCACCCCCGTCGTCGCGAGGTTCGCGAGCGACAGCACCTCCCTGGGTTGGCTCCGCATGAACTGCCGCGCGAACGTGATGGCATACACGCCTATGTCCAGCATGGCGCCGCCCGCAAGGCGCGGGTTATAGAAGCGGTTCGTGAGGTCGCCGTACTCCTTGTACGAGCCAAAGTTCACCTGCGCCAGGTTCAGCGCGCCAAACTCCCCCGCCTCCTGGCGGCGCCTCAGCTCCCGGTACAGCGGCATGTGCAGGATCGTCGTGGCGTCCATCAGGACGACGTGGTGCTCGTCCGCGATGGCACGCGCCTCCGCAAGCTCCTCGGAGTTCAGGGTGATGGACTTCTCGCACAGCACGTGCTTCCCGGCGGCAAGCACCGCGCGCAGGTAGCGGATGTGGGTGTTGTGCGGCGTCGTCACGTACACCGCGTCCACCCCGTCGTCCGCGCACAGCTCCTCGAGCGAGCCGTACACGCGCTCCACGCCGTAGCGCCTGGCAAACGCCTCCGCCTTCGCCTGCGTGCGGTTGCACACGCCGTGCAGGCGCCGCCCCGCCAGCGCAAGGGACTGCGCCATCTGGTTCGCGATGACGCCGCAGCCGATCACCGCCCAGCGCAGCTCGGGCGCCTCGAAGACGTCGGTCGGAAACTCCTTGCCCTCCACCTCGGCAAACGCCGCCTTCGCCGCCTGCGCGGAATCGAGCGGCCTTCGTGTCGCGCTCATGCGAACCCCCTTTGGACGCCTTGTGAGACCACTTCGATTCTAGACGAGAAAAGACGCCCCCTTCCCGGACACTTCGTCCGGAAAGGGGGCGTCTGCAGGCGCGGGGACTCGCCTCGCGCGCGAGCGTCTCTCGCTACTCCACGTCGATCTTGTGGACCCAGCCGAACTTGTCCTCGATCTCGCCGGACTGGATGCCCGTCAGGGTCTCGCGCAGCTTCTTCATCACGGGGCCAACGTGCTCCATGCCATAGACGACCTTCTTGTCGTCGGAGTCGACCTCGCCCACCGGGCTGATGACGGCGGCGGTGCCGCACATGCCGCACTCGACAAACTGGTCGATCTCGTCAAAGCGCACGGGACGCTGGGTCACCTTCATGCCCAGGTAGTTCTCGGCCACGTCCACCAGCGAGCGACGCGTGATGGACGGCAGGATCGAGTCGGTGTGGGACTGCGGAACCACGAGGTTGCCGTCCTTGTCCACAAACAGGAAGTTCGCGCCGCCGGACTCCTCCACGTACGTGCGGGTCTCGGGGTCCAGGAACATGTTGTCCGCATAGCCGGCCGCGTGCGCCTCGACGGAGGGCAGAAGCGACATGGCATAGTTCAGGCCGGCCTTGATGTTGCCGGTGCCGTGCGGTGCGGCGCGGTCGTACTTGGAGACCTGCACCTTCACGGGCTTCACGCCGCCCTTGTAGTAGGCGCCCACCGGCGTCACCAGGATGCGGAACTGGTACTCGTCGGCCGGCTTCACGCCGATGACGTTGCCGGTCGCGATCATGAGCGGACGGATGTACAGCGTCGCGCCGGAGCCAAACGGCGGCACCCAGGCGGCGTTTGCACGGACGACCTGCTCGACGGCGTCCACGAAGCGGTCCTCGGGGAACGGCGGCATCACGATGCGGCGGGCGCTGTTGGCCATGCGCTTCGCGTTCTGGTCGGGCCTGAAGCAGACGATGTCGCCCTTCTCGGTGGTGTATGCCTTGAGGCCCTCGAACACCTCCTGGCAGTAGTGGAAGATGCCAGCGCACTCGGAAAGGGTAATGGAGTGGTCGGTGGTTAGCGCCCCTTCGTCCCACTTGCCGTCCTTGTAGTTGGAAACGTAGCTGTAGTCCGTGGGCTGGTAGGCGAACCCGAGGGCGCCCCAGTCTATGTCCTTCTTCTCCATCAACACACTCCTCACGATAGAACCGTATCCCGCGCTCGCGCGCGGAGTGCAACAGAGTCTACTACGGCGAGAAGAACGTGGCGTTTTTCATCGCGCGGATGAGACAGGCCTGAAACACTTTGCGCGGCCGCAAGGCCTGAGGGCGCGCCCAGGACGGACGCCTAGCGAAGGCTGTTGTCGCGGTCGTAGCGCTTTCCGTCCCAGTACACACGTGTCGCACGCTGGCATTTCTCCGGAAGCTCGACGCCTTCGAGCGCCCACTTGCAGAACTCGTCAAAGCCGACGCGATCGACTATGTAGCCTATGTGTTCCTTCCCCTCCGGGGCGTTGGGGTCGATGTACTCCTCGATGAACGCGTAGGTGTTTTTCACGATCTTCACGATGGAGTCCTCGTCAACCCAACGTAGCCAGTCCTGCGCCAGGCGCGGGTTCTGCTTGCCGGTGCGACCCATGATCTTTACGCGGAAGTAGTGCTCGGGACTGCGCGTCCACGCACGCGTGGGGCAGTACACCACGCACACGCCGCAGCCTATGCAGCGGTCCTCGTCGCGCACGACCTTGTCGTTCACCAGCTTGAGCGCGCTCACGGAGCGACGCTGGCACCAGTCCACGCACTGGCCGCAGCCTATGCAGCGCGCGGGGTCGTACTGCGGCTCCGTCATGCCGATGATGCCGAAGTCGTTCAGGGCCACGTGCGCGCAGTCGTTGGAGCAGCCGGTAAACGCCACCTTCACGTGGCGGTTGTTCGGGAAGATCTCGTGGTCCATGCGCTGTGCGAACGCCGTGGTGTCATAGCAGCCAAACGGGCACAGGCGCTTGCCGGGACACGCCACGACGTTGCGCGTGCCGCTTGCCAGATAGCCCTGGGAGGTGTCCTCCTGGTTGATCTTGGTGTCCTCGATGATCTGCTGCAGGAGCGCGTTCACCTTCGGCACGTCGTCCAGGCTGATGCCCGGGATCTCAACGCCCTGCCGGTTGGTCAGGAAGATCTCGCCGTTACCAAACTCCTCCGCTATCTCCACGATCCTGGCCATGCTCTTCGCGCTCACGAGGCCGCCGGGCACGCGCACGCGGCTCGCGGTCTCGCCGCGCACCTTGCTGTATCGGAAGGCGTTCTTCTTCAGCGCCTTGACGTTGACGTCCTGAATCATGTGTGCCCTCCTAGTCGATCAGGTTCTTGCTCTCGGTGTAGTTGAAGACGGGACCGTCCAGGCACACGTACTTCTCGCCTATGCGGCAGTGCCCGCACTTGCCCAGGCCGCAGCACATCTTGCGCTCCTGGCTCACCCAGATGTTCTGCTCGGCAAACCCGCGCTGCAAGAGCCCCAGCACAGTGAAGTGCATCATGGGCGGTGGTCCCACGACCACGGCCTGCGCAGTCGCCGGGTCGCGCAGCGCGAGCTCTGGTATGTACTTCGTGACGAGACCGACGTTTCCCGCGTAGCCCTCCGGCGCGGCGTCCACCGTGAGCGTGAGGTCGAGCGCCTTGTCCCAGCGCGCGAGGTCGTCGCGAAACAGCATGTCGTCCGGGCTGCGGAAGCCCACGATCACGTGCTTGTCGCGCGGGGTCGTGCTCTGGGCCAGCGCCTCTATCACGCCGCGCACGGGACTCACGCCCGTGCCGCCCGCAACCACGACGCACTCGCCGTCCACATAGCGGTCCACGTCGAAGCCGTTGCCGTACGGCCCGCGCAGAAGCAGGCTCTGCCCGGCGTACGTGTCGAACATCTCGTTCGTGACGCGGCCGACGCGGCGGATGGTGAGGTCCACGGACTCGCCGGGCACGATGCCGCTCACGCTGATGGGCGCCTCGCCAAACTTGGGCACGGACACCTCAAAGAACTGGCCGGGCTTCACGTCGCCCGAAAACGCCATCCTGAACGTGTACTCCTTCTTGGTGTGGCGCACGACCTCGAGCACCTTGGAGGGAAACGGGACGTAGGGATTGGTCTGGCTACTCATCTTGCGCCTCCTCGCGCTCGCACGCGTCCGTCAGCTTGTTCACGCACGCCGCGAAGCTTATGTACTCGGGACACACGTCGTCGCAGCGCCCGCAGCCCACGCACATGTCGTACCCAAAGCGCTGGCGGAAGTCCCACACCTTGTGCAGCACCTTGAAGCGCATGCGCTCGCCGGCGGACTTTCGGTACTGCCCGCCGCCGGCCACGTTGGTATAGCCGTCGATCATGCAGCTCGCCTGCACGCGCCTGCGCTCGCCCACGCGCCCGTTGTCCGTGTAGAACACGTCCTGCATGGTGAAGCACGTGCACGTAGGGCACACGATGTTGCACCGCCCGCAGCGTATGCAGCGGTTGGTGTACTCGTCCCAAAGCGGGTCCTTGTAGATGGAGGCCGGCACGCTCGAGGGGGTACGCACGTGCACCTCGTTCTTGGTCACGTGCGCCGGCGTCACGTCCTTCTCGGCCGAGGCCGCGTCGGCAAATGCCGCCTTGACGGACTCGTCCGCCACAGCGCACAGGAAGTCGTCCCCAGAGGTCTCGAGCGAGAAGAGCCAGCCCTCCGGCGCGACGTTCGCTCCCATGTCCACGCAGAAACAGCTCGCAAAGCTCTGCGTGCAGCCGATGAGCGCGAAGCGCACGCGATCGCGAATGCGTGCGTAGAACGTATCGACGGGGCCGTTGCCCAGGTACATCTGGTCGAGCCGCTTGACGGCATGGAGGTCGCACGCGCGCAGGAACACGATGACGGGGCGCCTGTCCGCCGCCTGGGCCGGTGCGCCGGGCGCACCCGGGCCGCCGGCCTCGCGGACCGCGTCCTCCGTGAAGTAGAACAGCGTCTGAGAGAGCGGCGTGAGCAGCTCCTTGAAGCTGTAGTCGCTCTTCGCGTCCAGCTCGAGCCCGGACGCATCCGTCACGAAGTCGTAGCGCACCACGTCCACGTCGGTGAAGCGGCCCTCGCCCACCTTCCTGACCGGTGCGTACAGCAGGTAGTCCTTCGAGAGCGCGGCGAGCGCGCGGTCGAGGCCCTCCCTCTTCAGCACGTATCCCATCGTCTTCCTTCCTCTTGCGCGGACCCCCGCAGGCGTGCAGACAGTGCCAGTCCGGCTTGGCGTCGCGTCACGTTGCCAGCACGTAACCCAACAGGCGATCCAGCGCTTGGACGCACGGCGCGACGACGGTCGGAGGCGATGTCCTTCTCGCCCGAAACCTTTAGAACGTATCGTACTGGCATAAGGAAAGTTGTCGTCATGGCAACAGGCGACAAATTCGCGAGTGGCGAAATTCGCGCGGGCAAGACGTCAGGCGCTAAGGAACAGGTTGGTTGCGGATCTGCGTGCCGGTGCGCCGGCAGTCCACAACGGCTATAGTCATGAGGTCTGGCAGCCGGGCGCGATCCGGCCAAACCGATTGGAGCGATCATGCGCATGTTCAGGAACGACTACTCTGAGGGGGCGGCGCCGCGGATAATGGACGCGCTCGTGGCTACGAACGACGAGCAGTGCGTGGGCTACACGGAGGGCGACCCGCACTGCGAGCGGGCGCGGCGCCTGATCCTGGACGCGTGCGGCCTGGACGAGGACGAGGCCGACGTGCAGTTCTGCGTGGGCGGGACGTCCGCGAACGTGATCGGCGTGACCGGGATGCTGCGCGACTGGGAGGGTGTCATCTGCACGCGCGACGCGCACATCAACGTGCACGAGACCGGCGCCGTGGCAGCGTGTGGCAGGACCGTCCTGCCCACGTGCGACGCGGACGGGTTCCTCTCTCCAGAGAGGGCGGAGCGCGTGTACGAGTTCCAGACGTCGTGCGGCAGGCACATGACGCGGCCCGCCGCCGTGTACGTGACGAACGCGACGGAGCTTGGCGGCGTGTGGGACGCCGCGCGCCTGGACGCCATATGCGACTGGGCGCACGACCGGGGGCTGAGGGTGTTCATGGATGGCGCCCGGCTGGCATCCGCGCTCGCGTCGGAGGGAAACGACGTGACTCTCGAGCACATAGCGCACACGGTCGACGCGTTCTACCTGGGCGGGACCAAGAACGGCATGCTGTTTGGCGAGGCGATGGTCATTCGCGACGAGAGGCTTCGCGAGGCGTTCCCCTTCCTGGTGAAGGAGCGCGGGGGCCTCGTTGCGAAGGGCAGGCTGCTGGGCGTTCAGTTCGAGGCGGCGTTCGAGCGGTCCGAGGGCGACGCGGAGGCGCCGTACTGGGCCATGGCGCGCCACGCGAACCGCATGGCCGCAAGGCTTCGCGACGGCTTGGCGGGCCTTGGCTTTGAGCCCTATGGGGACTCCCCCTCCAACCAGCAGTTCTTCGTGGTGAGCCCCGGGCAGCAGGCCGCGTTTGAGAGCGCCGTGGGCGCAGAGACGTTCTATGCGCTCGACGACGGCCGCAAGGTCGTGAGGTTCGTGACGTCCTGGGCCACGTCGATCCGCGACGTGGACGAGCTGCTGGGGCTTGCCGCCGGCATCGCGTAGGCACGGCCGTGCAAGACCGCGCGTGCCGGGGCCCGGCGCGTTGCGCGGTCCGAGTGCCCCGGCGCGCGGGCGGCTATGCCGCCTCCGCGCCGTCCCCGGTGGCGGAGCCCCTCTCCAGCGCAGCGCTCACGAGCTTCGCGTACGCCTTCCGTCCTGCCTTGGTCAGCGTCGCGCCATCGGGCCTGAAGTACTCGTCGTGCCCGGCGGAGGCGGCGTACCAGTCGATGAGCCGCACGTTGCCACGCGCCTTCGCCAGCTTGCGCAGCACCTGGTTGTTCGCCTCGCAGTACGTTGCCGAGGACCTGCAGGTCACGAGGTAGACCATCCTGCTCGCCTTCCCGGTCGCGGCAGACCCGGCAGAGCCCGACGCGTCGTCGCCCCCGGAGCCCTCAACGGCCGCGACCATCCGCGCCACCGACGCCGCGTCCAGCGGTGCGGAGTCGTCGGGGTCGATCGCCACCACGTCGCCGGCCGTCCCCGCCTTCGCGTAGCCGTCCCACGTCCGCGCCGTCGCCTTTGCGTCGCGCCCGGCCGCCGCGTCGATCATCGCCTTCGGCATCGCGGCGGAAAGCTCGTCCGCCGCCTCGAGCGTCGTGGCGTCGCCGAGCACTATGGCACCGTACGTCGTGTTCTCCCGCGTGGGCTTCACGTAGCCGGTCGTCTTCACGATCAGGTCCGCCAGGTCCTGCGCGTGCTGTGGCCGCAGGTGGGTCCCGTCGTCCCAGAACCACTCGTCATGTCCGGACGAGAGCGCGTACCAGTCTATGACCCCCACGTTCCTGTGCGCGTCGCCAAACGACTTCAGCAGCGCGTTGTTCGCCAAGACCCAGTCCTCCGGCGCCCTGTTGTTCACAAACCAAAGCTGGCGCTTCTTGCCAACCGCGTCGTAGATCCTCTGCAGCGTGTCCTGCGTCAGCGCACCGTTCGTACCCACGGCAAAGATCACGGTGTCGCCCACCACGCCCTGGTCGGAGTACTTGCGGTACACGTCCAGTGCGTCCGTCGCCTGCCTGCCCACCTTCGCGTCGACCATGCCGTACGGAAACGCCTCGTTCAGCGCGTCGCGCGCGCCCAGCGAAACGGAGTCGCCAATCAGGAGCACGTCGTACTTGCCCGCCGAAAGCGGCTTCCTCAACGTCGCCGCGCTCACGCGGTGCGCGCCGGGCTCGCCCCCCACCGCCGCGACGGGCGGCACGAACGCGAGGCCCCACGCGGCCACCGCGCACACGAGCACGGGCAGCGCAGCCCTCGGCACGCGACGGATCGCAGCCAAGGCCGCCGCGGCAAACCCTCCTGCCAGGCCCTTCTCGCCACCTTCTTCCCCACGTGCCGCAAGGCGGCGAGCGGCGGCATCGCGCGGGCGAGAAGGACGCGGCCCCTCTGCGGCGACGCGGCCGCGCCTTCCGGCGGCGGACGTGCCCGCGGCCGGGGCCACGGGTCCGGCAGCCGCCACCGGCAGGATGGGGCGCGCGAGCGCCGCGAGGTACGACCGGAGCGAACCCTTGCGCAGCGGTTCCTCCACCAGGCGGTAGCTCAGCTCCGCCGCGGCCAGGATCACGCCCAGCTCGAGCGCCACCTGCCACGGCGCGAGCGCCGTGGTGGAGTTTCTTGGCTGCATCAGCTCGACGATGGGATAGTGCCACACGTAGATCGCAAACGACCGCGAGCCCACCCATGCCAGCGGGCGCCACGACATCGCGCGCGAGACCACCGTGCCCGCGGGCACGAGCGCCGCCACCGCCACGGCCGCGACGGCGGAGCACAGCAGGATGCCCCCGTAGTACGAGAAGGACGAGTACCCCTCGGTCGTCGCCATCATCGCAACGAGCGCCGCCACGGAGCCAAAGCCCGCAAGCTCGATCGCCATGCGCCGCCTAGGCCGGGCCGCGGCCGCCGTCTCCTGGCTCTTCTCGCCAAACGGCCACACGAACGCCAGGATGCAGCCCAGCAGCAGGCTCTGGGCGCGGGTGTCCGTGCCGTAGTACGCGCGCGAGGGATCGGCGCCGGGAACGTACAGCGCGGCCATCAGCGCGGCGGAGGCAAGCGTCAGAGCCGCGAGCGCGATCACGACGCCACGTCGATCGTGCCAGCGCGGGCCGCCGCCCCGCGGAACGGCTCGCATCAGCAGCATGAGGACGGGCGGCCACGCCAGGTAGAACTGGAACTCCAGCGCTAGCGACCAAAAGTGCGTCAGGGGCGAGGGGGCGCCGGCTGCCGCGAAGTACGACTCGTGACTGAGGATCTTTGTCCAGTTGAGCGCCATCAGGAGCGCTGGCACCACGTCCGGGCGCATCTTCGTGAGCAGCTGGTGGTTCGCGACGGTGCACACTGCGGCCGTGACCGCGACGAAGACCACGCACGTGGGCAGTAGCCGCTTGACGCGGCGCATCCAGTAGGAACCAAGTCGGATGGAGCCCGTTCTTTCGAGCTCGGACAGAAGCCCCGCCGTCGCAAGGTAGCCGGAAAGCACGAAGAGCACGGTCACGCCCAAAAGGCCTCCCGTGCACCACGAGAGCCCCATGTGGTAGAAGACCACGCCCAGCGCGCACACGGCGCGGAGGCCGTCGAGCGACGTGACGTAGCGGCGCGAGGAGCCGGCCGCCCCGTGGACCTTCGCCCCCCGGGGCCGCCGCCCCGCCCGTGGCGCCTGCCACCCGGGCGCCGTTCCCGCACTCCGAACCCTGCGATCTGCCATGCGTGCCAACCAATCGACCCATGCCAAAGCGGCCAGCGGCCGCGTGACGTATCGACATACAATTCTAGCAATGGCAGTCAAGCAGTCGAAGCGCGTCGCGGCGCAGGACGCTCATTTCAAACGGCACGTCCATCGCGCAGGTCAGGACGGTCTCCCCCAGCTCCACGGAGCGCAGCTCCCAGCCCAGGAGCACCTCCGGGCGCTTGCGCGGGTCCACGGCAAAGCCCGTGCCCATCGCCTTCAGAATCGCCTCGCGCCGGGTCCACGCCCTTGCCCACGCCGCGCGACGCTCGCGCGTGGAGCCGTCGCCCACGGCGGCGCGCTCGGTCTCGTCGTAGTACTTGCGCGTGATGAGGTCCTCCACGTCGCGGTAGCGCGCCGGGATCTCCTCCAGGTCTATGCCCACGGGGCGTTTCGCCACCGCCAGCGCAACGATGCCCACGTCGTTCGTGAGGTTGAACTCCGGCCCGCCCGCCACGCGCGGCTTGCCGTACTCGCCGTAGCTCACGTCCGCGTCCACCGTCACGCCCAGCACGTCGCGCGCAAGGAGGCCGCCTCCCAGCGCCTCCAGCCGCACGCGCGCGGGCCCCACCTCGGAGCGCCGGGCGTACATGGGCGCCACGACGCCGCGGCACGCGTCCTCGTGCCCGGCCAGCGGCGCGCAGTCAAGCACGTGCACCACGACCTTCTCCACCAGGCTCGCCCCCCGTCGTCACGCGAGGGCGACGCCCCGCATCCATCCCCAGCGCGGCTGCTCCCACGCCCCATACGCACCGTACCACAGCGCAAGCGGCACCGTGCGCACGCCGGAGTCCGCGCTGTCCATGACCATGCCGTCGCCCACGTAGATGCCAACGTGCCCGTGCCGCGCCGCCTGCGGGCTCGCCGGGCAGTGCGGCACGGCCACGATCATGCCCACGCGCAGCTCTCCGGGGTCCTCCAGCGTGCAGTGGCGCTCGTACAGCTCGCGGGCGTCGCCGCGCTCCAACCCCAGGCCAGACCACTGGAACACGCCCTCCACCCACGCGGCGCAGCCGTTGGGCCCCGCCCACGGAAAGCCCTTTGCGTGCACCACCAGGCTGCGCTGGTCGCGGCTCGCGGACGCAAGAGCCTCCGGAACGTGGCCTCGCCCGGTCGCGAGGCGCCTCATGGGCAGCCCGCGCCGGGCGAGAAGGGCCTCGAGCCTTCGCAGCCGCTCCGCCTCTGGGTCCGGCGCGTCCGCCGGCCGCCGGGAGTCGTCCACGCTACGCGCTCTTCATCACGACGGTGCGCACCACCTGCGCCGTGTGGTCGCACGCGTCGATGCAGCTCTCCATGCGGTCGAACAGGCGCAGCCACGTCACGGTGGTGCGGCCGTTCTCCTCGTCGTGGAACAGCCTGCGCACGCCGCCGTTGTACACGACGTCGCCCTCGTCCTCGATGTCCGAGATCATGTTCGCGTGCTCCATGACCTCCGGGTCGCTCTTGTAGTTTGGCAGGTGGTCGATCATCCTGCTCACCTCGTCCACGCAGCGGCGCGTCAGGCGAGCCATCTGGATTGCCTCGCCGCGCATCTCCTGCACGTTGAAAAGGTCGAGGCAGAGCGCGGCTCCGTTCATGTAGTCCATGATGTCGTCCATCGCAAGCGCGAGGTCGCTGATGTCCTGGCGGTCGAACGGGGTGATGAACGAGTCGTACAGCTCGCGCATGATGCGTTGGACCTTGTTGTCGCACTCGCTCTCGTACACCTTGAGCTCCGGGATGCCCGGAAACGTCTGCGGATAGCCCTCCATCACCTCGACGTAGTGGTCGCACGCCTCGACGAGCTTTGCCGCGAGGTCCTTGAACAGGGTGTAGAAGATGTCTTCCTTCTTGGCGCGTGCCATGTGGTCTACCTCCAGCTAGAAGATGATCAGGAAAATCTTGGCAAGAACGAAGCCTATGACCCCGCAGCCCGGGAAGGTGAAGATCCAGGTGTAGACCATCTCCTTCGCGACGCCCCAGTTGACGGAGCGCATGTTCTTCGCGGCGCCCGCGCCCATGATGGCCGCGGTCTTCGCGTGCGTGGTCGATACGGGAAGGCCCGTGAGCGTCGCGACCAGAAGCGACGCGGTGGCCGAGACGGACGCGGCAAAGCCCTGGTACTTCTCCATCTGCACCATCTGCATGCCGACCTTCTTGATGATGCGCTTGCCGCCCACGGCCGTGCCGATGGCCATCATGCCCGCGCAGAGCACCTCGACCCACAGCGGGAAGCCGCCCATGTCGGACGCCTTGAGCCCGGCGGAAAGCGCGATGGCGAGCATGGCGGTGGACATGAACTTCTGGCCGTCCTGCGCGCCGTGCATGAGGGCGACGCCGGCGGCACCGGCCACCTGCAGCTTGCCGAAGAGGCTGTCCATCTTCGCGCGGTTCGCGTGCCTAAGCGCGCGCTGTATGAGCCAGGCGACGAGCCAGCCGGCCGCAAAGCCCGCGGCAGTGGAGAAGACCAGGCCGTACACGACCTTCATCCACTCCCCGAAGTTGACGCCGGAAAGGCCGCCGTGCACGGCGAGCGCCGCGCCCGTGAGGCCCGCGATGAGCGCGTGGCTCTCGCTCGTGGGGATGCCGAAGATCCAGGCGCCCACGCCCCACGCCACGATGCCCACGGTTGCCGCGGCCAGCGCGATGAGCGCCGCGTGCGTGTCGCCGCCAAAGTCGACCATGCCGCTGATGGTGTCCGCGACGGCCGTCGAGACGAACGTCATCGCGACGAGGCCGATGAAGTTGCAGACCACGCTCATGGCGATGGCGGCCTCGATGCCGATGGAGCGCGTGCCAACGGGCTCCGCGATCGCGTTAGCGGCGTCGGTGGCTCCGTTGACGAAGATGGTCCCCAGCACCAGGACCATGACGACGGCGAGGAAGGGGTTCGCCTCGAGCATCGCCAGAAACTGCGAAAAGCTGACCAAAGTGACTCCTTTCTTTACATCCCGATGATAAAGGGAGGCGTCACTACCAACAATGTAATCACCCGCAAGGCCGCAATGCCTTACTTTTCGCTTACATTGCGCCAATTGGCTGGTCAATTGCCCTGTTTCGTGCGCGTCTAAACACAGGCGCTCCACATGAGCCATCTGGCGTACGACAAAAGGGGCACGCCCAAACGGACGCGCCCCTGTCGGCATGCCAGCTCTTCTCGCCTGCACCGCACCTAGCGATAGCGCAGCGAGACCTCCAAGAAGCTCGCCTTGCCGTCTATGTAGTCCTTGAACGCGATGGTCGGGTCCTTGCCGTGGAAGCTCGCGCACAGGCCGCACTGGTCGCAGTCCGCGATGCACGGGTACTTCGACTTCACGTACCAGAGCCTGTCCATGCGAGAAGAGCCCTCGATGTCGGGCGCGGAGTCTGCCATGGGCCTCGCCTCCCCTCGCTAGTGGCCCTTGATGGACTCGAGGAACTCGCGGGCGCGCGCGGTCTTGGGGTGGTCGAAGAACTCGTTCGGGTCGCCCTCCTCCAGGATCTGGCCGTCCGCCATGAACTCCACGCGATCGGCCACGCGGCGGGCGAAGTTCATCTCGTGCGTGACGACGACCATGGTCATGCCCTCGCGAGCGAGCTCCACCATGACGTCGAGCACCTCGTTGATCATCTCGGGGTCGAGGGCGGACGTCGGCTCGTCAAACAGCATCGCCTTCGGGTGCATGGCGAGGGAGCGCGCGATGGCCACGCGCTGCTGCTGGCCGCCGGAGAGCTGCGCGGGCACCTTGTTCGCCTGCTCCGCCACGCCTACGCGACGCAGCAGCTCCATGGCCTCCTGCTCCGCCTTCCTCTTGTCAACGTGCAGCACCTCGACGGGGCCCATGGTCACGTTCTCGAGGATCGTCTTGTGCGCGAAGAGGTTGAACTGCTGGAAGACCATGCCTATCTCCGCGCGGGTCGCGGCTAGCTCCTTGCCCTCCTGGGGAAGAGGCTTGCCCTCGATCAGAATCTCGCCGGAGTCGATGGTCTCGAGGCGGTTAATCGTGCGGCACAGCGTGGACTTGCCGGACCCGGACGGCCCGATCAGCACCAGCACCTCGCCCTTCTCGACCCGAAGGTTCACGTCCTTCAGGACGTGGAGGTCGCCAAAGTGCTTCTCTACGTGCCTCAGCTCGATCGTTGGGGTCTTGACCTGCGTATCTTCAGACATTGGATGCTCCTATCAAGCGTGTGGGCGGCGCGCGGCTACACCGGGTTCTCTTGCGAGCGCGTGACCACCTTGGTGCCGCTCCTGCGCGCCAGGCTGACGGCCCACTGGTTGATCGCGTAGTTGATGAGGATGTAGATGATCGCCACCACGAAGTAGACCGATACGAGCGCGTCGTAGTTGCTTATGAGCACGCGCGCGTTCTGCAGCAGGTCCGGGTAGCTCACCACGTACGCGACCGAGGTGTCCTTCACCACGACCACGAGCTGCGAGATGAGGGACGGGATGACGTAGCGGATGGCCTGCGGCAGGATGATCTTGCGCATGACCTTGCCCTCCGTCATGCCGATGGAGAGCGCCGCCTCGCGCTGGCCCTTGGGCACGGCGTTCACGCCGGCGCGAAACACCTCCGCGAGCACGCCGGACGCCGTGAGCGCGATGGGCAGCGCCAGCATCCAGAACGAGGGCATCTTGATGCCGTAGCTGGGGATGACCAGGAAGAAGAAGTAGATCAGCAGAAGCGACGGGATGCCCCTGAAGAAGTTGATGACCACGCGGAAGACGGTGCTCACCACGCGGTTGCGGCTGATCCTGCCCAGCATGAACAGGATGCCGAGCACGAGGGCGATGGCACCGGCGCACAGCGCGACCTCCGCCGTGCCGACAAGCCCCCTCAGCAGGAAGCGCCACGTGGACCACTGCGCGAAGAAGTACCAGTAGCGAGAGTCGAACTGGCCCATCGCGTACAGCCTCGCCACGACCCACGCCACGACGGCGACGATCGCGACGGACGTGACGACGGTTCCCACCACGATGCGGCGCCTCGTCCGAGGGCCCGGTGCCTCGTAGAGCGCGTCGCGCATGGATATGCTGTCTGCGGCACTCATCTGAGGATCCTCACTCTCTTGTCTATGGCGTTTCCGGCGAGGCCGATCAAGAACGCGGTGCCGGCGTACAGCACGGCGGAGACCACGAACGGCAGGATGCCGCCCACGGACATCGTGTTGATGTACGAGACGAGCCCCGTGAGCTCCTGCGGGTCAAGCGGGACCTGCGAGCCGATGGCCGTGGTCAGCATGACCGCGACCAGGAGGTTCGTCATGGGCAGCACGGAGGAGCGCAGCGCCTGGGGGATCACGACGTTCTTCAGCATCTGGCGGAAGCTCAGGCCCAGCGAGCGCGCCGCCTCGATCTGCCCCACGCCGATGGTGTTGATGCCGGTCATGAAGTTCTCCGAGCCAAACGAGGCCGCCACCAGCACGGTCACCACGATGACGCACGTCTGCTCGCTCCACACGATGCCCAGGTACGGGAACGCGTAATAGAAGATGATCAGAAGCGATATCGTGGCGACGTTTCGGAAGATCTGCACGTAGAGGTCCCCCGCCTTGCGCAACGGCGCAATGGGGCTCACGCGCGCAATCGTGACAAGAAGCGCCAGAAGCATCGCGCCGACGTAGGAAACAACCGTCATCCAGAGCGTCGCCCCGTAGGCCCTAACGTACATGCCCCCATAGAGCGAGAAGAGCTCCTGAATACTCATGTTCACCCCCCGCGTTGAAAGCAGAGGCCCCCGTGCGTGCACGGAGGCCTCCTCTTAGCACTGTCTTCAAGATACCCTCGCGACCGCCCCACCCACAAGACGATATCAGCTTTGGAACAATCACGAAACGTGGGCGAGAAACGCTAGTCCTCGATCGCGGGCGGCTTCGGCGCGGTCTTCTGTCCGATGCGGGCGCCCATGCAGACCTTCCAGAGCTTCTCCCACACGCCGTCGTCCTCCACCTTCTGCAGCCAGGCGTTCACGAACGCCGCGGCGTCGGAGTCCTTCGGCAGGCCGATACCGTAGTTGTCCTTCGGGCCGATGAGCTGCTTCAGCAGGCGGTACTTGCCGGGGTTCGAGATCATGGAGCCCATCTGCATCGTCTGGTCGATGATGTAGGCGTCAACGCGGTGCTGCTCCAGGGCGGCGCGGGCCTCCTCGTCGGTCTTGTACTGCTTCTGGATGGCCTTCGGCGCCTCCTCCTTCACGATGCTCGGGCCGGTGGAACCGGACTGGACGGCGACCTTCTTGCCGGCGAGGTCGTCGATGGAGTTGATGTCCTTGTTCGTCGCAAGCACCATGATGGCCTGGCGCGAGGTGAAGTACGGGCCGGCGAAGTCGATGAGCTTCTTGCGGTCGTCGTTGATGCTGTAGGTCGCGAACACGGCGTCCACCTGGTCGTTCTGCAGGACGGACTCGCGAGTGTCCGACGTGACCTGCGTCAGGTCAATCTTGGAGGCGTCGCCCAGGATATAGGCGGCCAGAAGCTGGGACAGGCCTGCGTCGAAGCCGCGGACCTTGTTGTCCTTGTCGTCCAGGTAGCTGAAGAGCTCGGAGGTCTGGACGCCGCCAACGCGCAGCTTGCCGTCCTTCTTCACCTTGGACGCCCACTTGTTCGCCGAGATGGTGGCGTCGTCGGCCTGCTTCGAGTTCTCCTTGATGAGCTTGTCGTACGCGTCCTTGTCCAGCTTGCCGGAGGTCTTCGTGGCGCCGGCGTCGGAGGCGGAGCCGTCAGTCTCGGAGCTGCCGCCGCACGCGGCGAGGCCCATGGTCGCGAAGCCGCCAAGGCCCAGGGCAACCGCTTGGCGCCTGCTGACGACGATCTTGTCAAGAGGATTGCTGATAGACATGTGGGTTCCTTCCTTCGGGCTACCCGTGGGAGCGGGGCGCTGCCCGCTCGACAATAAGACCGGTGCTCGCACCGGGCCGTGCACTAACGCGTTAAATCCTATCGTTTTGCTAGGAAATGTCAACAGGGCCGGATCCACCGTGCGCAAGACGTAACACGGCTGCCGCGACCTGCCATTTCCGCAGAGCGTTGGATTCCTTCTACCCACTTTTCAGCTCAATTTTCCACATGCGCATTTTCGATAGAGCACTATCGGCCTTGGCGATTGCCCCCGGGCGAGAAGGGCCGTCACGAACCGCTCGCACTACAATTGCAGGCTGTGGAACATCTTCGATAGAGGGACTCTCACATGCAGGGAACTAATGGCTCGGCAGCGTTCTGCCCGGTCGTGATGGCACAGCTCGTCGCACTCGTCGTCGCAACGCTCGCATACGCGCTCGCAGGCGCCGTGGTCGCGGCGCGGCGCGCGGGCGAGGGCGGCCCGTCGGCAGTGCTTGCCCACGTCCGCCCGTCCACGCTGCTGTGGGAGCTCCCGTTCCTGGGGGCGCTCGCCTTCCTCTGGGTCTGGTGCGCGCGCGGCCTCTACTCCGGCGGCGTCGCCTCGCTCCGGACGAGCGCGCTCGCCATCCTCGTCGCGGGGCTCGCCTGCCTCCCCAGGCTGCGTCTCTCGGCCCTCCTCGCGCGGCGCGTCCCCGCCCGCAGGCAGGCCGCATGCCACACGGCCGCGACCGTAGTCCTTCTCGCCCTCTGCGAGGAGGCGTCCCGCGCGGCGCTCGAGGTCCCGTGGAACGACGCGTGGCTCGACATCGCGCCGCAGTTCGTGGCGATCGAGGCCACCATCATCGGCCTCGCGCTTCTCGCCCTGTACTTCCTGTTCCAGCGCCGCGGGGCCGGCGTCGCCCTTGGCGTGGGCTTCATGCTCTTCGTCGGCATCGCGCAGTACTTCGTGTTCCTGTTCAAGGACGCCAACATCACGCCGGCCGACCTCCAGGCCATCGACACCGCGGCCGAGGTCAGCGGCGGCTACGTCTACGTGATCACGCCGGCCGTCGTGCGGGCCGTCGCGTTCGCGGCGGCCGGGATCGCGTGCGCCGCGTACCTCATGCCGCCGGCGTCGCAGGCGCTGCCCCAAGGCGGACATGCGCCCGCCCACGCGGAGCCCGCGCGACGCGAGGGGGCCCGCGCATGGCTCGCCCACGCGGCGTCCGTGCCCGCCGTGCGGCGCACCACGCTCGGGCTCGCCAGCGCCCTCGCCCTCGCGCTCTTCGTGACGGTCCCCGGCTACGGTGCGGACTTCGGCGTAAGCCTCAACCACTGGAACTCCCTGTACAGCACGTCCCTGCAGGGCTTCTTCCCCTGCTTCGTGAAGGAGTTCCAGGCGCGCCTCATCCCCGTGCCGCAGGGCTACACGGAAAAGGCCGCGAAGGCGGCCGAGAAGAGCCTGGTCAAGAGGTACCGCAAGACGCTCGGCAGCGACGCCGACACCTCGGCCGGCTCGTCGCGCAAGGCGGCCGAGAAGCAGTTCGAGGACACGAAGCCGTCCGTCGTGGTCATCATGAACGAGTCGTTCAGCGACCTGTCCGTGTACAAGGCCATAGCAGAGTCGGGCTACACGGGCCCCGACTACGTGAAGAACGGCACGACCGACGCCATCCTGCGCGGCGACTCGTACGCCTCGATCTTCGGCGGCGGCACCTGCAACTCTGAGTTCGAGGCGCTTTGCGGCGTTAACCTGCACTACCTGGGGTCGAACAAGTACCCCTACACGCAGTGGGACTTCACGAACGTCGACTGCATGCCCCGGCAGTTCGCGCAGCTCGGCTACCAGACGACGGCAATCCACCCCAACCTGGGCACGAACTGGGATCGCGAGCGCGTGTACCGCCAGATGGGCTTCGACAAGTTCCTCACGATCGACAACTTCGACGGCGCCGAGACGTACCACAACGGCTACGTGAGCGACCGCGCGACGTACCAGCGCGTGCTCGACGTCCTGGCCTCCAGCGACAAGCCCCAGTTCGTTCACGACGTGACCATGCAGAACCACGGGCCGTTCACCACCGGGACCATACCGGGCAAGGACCGCACGAACTTCTCACCCGCGGGCGCCACGAGTCTGGACAACTCGAAGCTGAACGAGTACCTGGCGTGCGCCACGGAGTCCGACCGCGCCATCAGCTGGTTCGTCGGGGAGCTTCGCAAGCTCGACCGCCCCGTGGTCGTGCTGTTCTTTGGCGACCACCAGCCCAAGCCCGCAAGCCCATACGCGACGATCGGCTACGAGGGGGAGCCCTCCATCACGACCGCGGAGCGCATGTTCCACTCCAGCTACTTCATGTGGGCGAACTACGACGTCGCGGGCGACGAGCAGGCGGGACAGACGCTGGACGAGCCCATCTCCGCACTGGGGGACGAGCTCATGTACCGCATCGGCGCGCCGCTCACCGCGCGGCAGGAGGCGTCCCTGGCGTCGCAGCTCGACCTGCCCGTGCTGAGCCTCATCGGCTACAAGGACGCGAACGGCACATGGCATGCCTACGGGGACGACGAGCCCCTGGCATCCCCCGACTCGACGAGGGACTCGGACTCCGCCACGCACGCGGACAGCCTTATGGGCTACGTCAACTACCTGGAGTTTGGCAGCATCGTGAACTAGAAACCCCCATGGGCCTCGGTAGCCGCCCCTCTCCGGCCGGCTACCGAGGCCTGCGCCGCGGCAGACGCCGCAACGAGCCCGCGAGCCTCATCCGTCTGCCATCCCGCTCGAGCACGCCCTCGTCCACCATGCGCCCTACCTCGCGGGAGACGGCGCTTCGGTTGCCTCCTATGAACTGGGCGAGCGCCGTCTGGGACAGGGGGACCGTCACCCAGCCGTCCGCATCGGCGGCAAGCCCTCCCAGGTAGACCACGATGCGATCGCGCAGGCTGTGCTGGCCCAGTATCCTTACCTTCCGGTTGAGGAAGACGCTCTGCGTCGAGACTATGCCCAGAAGGTTGCGCAGGAGCACCGCCTCGAGCGCGTCCGGCTGCCCTCCCGTGCCTAGCACGCCCACGTCAAGCAGCACCACCTCGCTCGGACACAGCGCCACGAGCTCGATGGGGCTCTCGGGAACGAGGGCGCACGCGAACGCGGCGCCGTACATCTGACCTGCGGTGAAGCGATTGACGTTGATGCGGTCGAAGCGCTCGCTGTCGAACGATCCCTCGACCTCGCCGGACATGAGGATTCCCACGTAGCGAAACGGCTCCCCAAAGCCCTGCAGCACCTCCCCCTTGGCGAAGGAGTGGCACCGCGCACGCATGAGCACGAGCACGCGCGGAAGCTCCTCGCGAGATACCCCCGCAAAGAGCGGGCTCTTCGCAAGCATGTCCATACAGTGCGCAAAGCGCCGGTTCACACCGTCCGTCTGCATAAGCCGCACCCTTCCCCGTTGCCACTGCAACATAAACCTAACATCACTCACGCTCACGCGCAAAGCGATTACGCTTGTCAGCACAAACGTCACGCCCGCATAACGGCTTTGTCAGCCAACAAAGACCACGGAGCCCCACGGACACATTGCCCTAGACTGTGCACGGAAGAACACAGGACACCGAAAGACATTCGAGAAGGATAGGAAGAGCATGCAAGACAAAGACGCCGAGAAGGACGAGTCGCGCGAGCAGAAGCCGGACTTCGAGCCCCCATACCACCGTGGCCCCGTCATCATGCGTGGCAAGATGATCCCGAAGGAAAGCACGAACTCCCACCTCCTTGCACCCGACAAGGACACCTCGTGGCTCCACACGGACCCGTGGCGCGTGCTTCGCATCCAGGCTGAGTTCGTGGACGGCTTCGGCGCGCTCGCGGAGCTGGGACCCGCGGTCTCGATGTTTGGCTCCGCCCGCACGAGCGAGGACAGCCCCTACTACAAGGCTGCGCGCGCGTGCGCCCAAGAGGTCGCCCGGCACGGCATCGCCGTGATCACCGGCGGAGGCCCCGGAATCATGGAGGCCGCAAACCGCGGGGCGGCGGAGGTGGGCGGAACCTCCGTCGGGCTCGGCATCGAGCTCCCCCACGAGCAGAGCCTTAACAACTGGATCAACCTCGGCATGAACTTCCGCTACTTCTTCGTACGCAAGACCATGTTCATGAAGTACTCCCAGGGCACGGTCATATTCCCCGGAGGCTATGGGACGCTGGACGAGGCGTTCGAGGGTCTGACGCTCGTTCAGACCGGAAAGTCCCCGCGCATACCTCTTGTGCTGTTTGGGACCAGCTACTGGCAGGGTCTCTTCGACTGGATCCGCGGGTCCATGCTCGCCGAGGGCAACATCTCGCCAAAAGACGTCGACCTCTTCACGCTGACGGACGACCCCAAGGAGGCGGCGGACATCGCCATGAGCCAAATCCTCAACGGATAGGCAAGACATCCCGAGAGCCGGGACCGCATCGCCATCGTCAGGGATGCGGTCCCACGTCGCTACCCCATCTTCGCCCCCTCGAGCGCAAGGAGCCTGGCCTTCACCTCGGCGCCGCCGGCAAACCCCGTCAGGCTCCCTCCTGCGCCAATCACCCGGTGGCACGGCACTATCACGCAGATGGGGTTGTGTCCAACAGCCCCTCCCACGGCACGTGCAGACGTACGCCTTCCCGTCTGGGACTCGACCCTCTCTGCAAGCTCTCCGTACGTCACGGTCCGTCCATAGGGAATCTGGAGCAGCTGCCCCCACACCACCATCCTGAAGGGCGTCCCCACAAGCCCGAGCGGCAGCTCGCCAGGATCGGGCCTCTCCCCCGCGAAGTACCCTCGCAGCCAGCGGCGGGCAATGTCGAACACGGGCAGGTCGTCCTTGCGGACGTACGCCTCGGCAGCATCTGCATCCCAGTTCCTGTCATGCTCGAACCAGCAGTGCGAGATCCGCTCCCCGTCGCTCGCGAGCGTCAGGTTGCCTATCACGCCCGTCTCGAACGTCGTCACATACGTCGTACCCGTACCAGTCCCAGCAACCTTCCGGGGGGCAGAGCCCCCCTTCCGCACGGTCTTCCGGGCCGCACCGCCGTTCTTCTCGCCCGCCTTGCGCACGGGCCTTGTCTTTTGCGCAAGGTCGCAAAGCTCCGGAAGCGCGCCTCCGGCCACCTCCCACAAATACAGGCTCGCGACGCTGCAGTACGGGCTGAACCGGCGGCGATACCTCTCGAACAGCTTCCGCGTGATCTTACGGTGGTGGCAGAGCATGCGCAGGCCGCGCTGGATGGCAAGGTCGTCGAACGCGAACACGTCCGGACGGTTCAGGCAGAAGGTCAGGATCATCTCTGCCGTCCACCTGCCCACGCCGCGAAGTGACGCAAGCGCCTCTATGGCCTCGTCGTCACCCATGCGCTCCACCGCCGCGATGTCGAACGAGCCATCCTGAACGCGCAGGGCGAAGTCGCGGATGTAGCCCGCCTTGCCGTATGTCATCCCAAACGCCTGCAGCTCCTCGACGCTCGCGGCCGCAACGTGCGCCGCATCCACCGTTCCAAGGCCGTCGCGCATGCGTGCCCACACCGTCGCCTGCGCGCGCGTCGAGATCTGCTGCCCCACGATGCTGTGGACTACCGCCTGAAAGAGGTCGTCGTCGCGCACGCGCCACACGTGCCCGATCCTGGCGATGGCGTCCGCCATGCGCGGGTCGCGCGCGGAAAGGTATGCCACGGCATCGTCGCCGTACTCGACGTACCTGACCTCGCCTTGCACCAGCCTGTCATCCGCTTGCGTCATGGCCATCGCCACCCTCGTGGGCCTCGAGCGTTTGGTCAGACCAGCATACACCGCCCAGGCGAGAAGAACAAGTGTTCTGTTTCGTTTTTTACTCTCGCTCGGTTACGACGACGTGGACGGAGTCACCCGGCCCCTTGCCCTGGGCCTCGCAGATCGTTGCGTCGTACTCGTACGCGTCTTGGGCCATGTCCCCTCCAGACCGTTCTCAACACAGGGTGGCGTCTCCCCCGCAAGTTGCCTCGCGGAAGAACTCCGCCGCCGAGAGCCCCTTCGAGCGGAAGCATCGGCAGTTCAGTGCCTGCCCAACCCCAAGGAAAACCGTTCCCGCCAATCTCTTGGAGCGACCTAGCCCTCAGGCCAGCTGACGATGAGCTCCATCTGCCCTTCGAACTCGAGGTCGCCGGAACCCGCCGGCGCCACGAAGTGCGACCCCAGCGCGAGCTCCCAGCTGCCGGCGCCAGACGTAACTTTGCCGCCCTTGCCGTGCACCACGGAGACGCACATGAAGTCGTGTGTCTGAGGCACTCTCGCGGGCGAGCCCGGCACCACGCGCACGCGTTCCACCTCGAAGTTGGGACACGCGCCCAGGACGGTGACGCCGTCCTTCTCGGGCGCTGTGACATCGCCGTTCTCGGGAAGCGGCAGGTCGAAGTCCACCACGTCGAGCGTCTGCGGAATGTGCAGCTCACGGCGGGTGCCGTCCGCCTGCACGCGGTCGTAGTCGTACACGCGGTACGTCACGTCGCTGGACTGCTGGGTCTCGAGCACGACGGTGCCTGCCTGTATGGCGTGGATGGTGCCGGGCTCGATCATGAAGAAGTCGCCGGGCTTGATGGGCACGCTGTAGAGAAGGTCGTCCCACCTTCCCTCCCGCACCATGCGGGCAAACTGCTCGCGGTCCTTCGCGCGCTGGCCCACGACGATGGACGCGCCCGGCTTGCAGTCGAGCACGTACCAGCACTCGCGCTTGCCCAGGCTGCCGTTCTCGTGCTTGGCCGCGTACGCGTCGTCCGGGTGCACCTGCACGGAGAGGTTCTGGCGCGCGTCCAGGATCTTGATGAGCAGCGGGAAGCGGTCACCCTTTGCGTCGCCAAAGAGCTCGTGCTCATGCTCCCAGAGCCAGCTGAGCGACTTGCCGTCAAAGCTTCCGCCCTCGATCGTACAGTCGCCGTTGGGATGCGCGCTGATGGCCCAGCACTCGCCCACGTCGCCATCGGGGATGTCGTAGCCGTATTCGTCGTGCAGGTAGCGGCCGCCCCAGATCTTGTTGTGGAATACGGGCTTCGGGAACAGCAGCTCCTGCGGCTTCGTGCCAGCGCTCTTCTCCATGTGCACGTCCTTCTTCCTCCGACGTTGGAAGGCGCGGGCGCCGGCCCTTGCCTGGCGCCCGCGCCGGTGATACGTTCGCGCCTCTAAGATGACACGATGACAGGCTCTACTTCCGAGCGGCCGCCAGCTTTTGGTAAACGTCCACAAGGTCCTCGGCCATGACGCGGCTGGCCTCGGCGTTACGGTCGGCGATCCTTGTCGGTTCTTCCAAGCTCGTCGCGTACGGCCTTGCGCACGACGAAGTACACGGCGACCAGCAGAAGCACGGCGGGCATCGCCAGCTCCAGCATCATGGCCAGAATCGACATGCCAAGCTCCGGCAGCCCCATTCCAAAAATCATGGTTCCTCCCATCGTCACATCCAAGCGTATGGACCGCATGGCCTCGCCACGCGGAATCCCCCTATGCCAGCGGTGGCATCTGACGCGGAAGTCCGCCCTCGTAGGCAATCTGCTCCGGCGGCGCAACCAGGGGCCTTACGTAGCGCACGAACTCCGGGGTGACGCCCATGCCGTCCGCGGCGATCCACTCGCGCGGGACGGGCTTCACCTTGTTCGCCACGTCCGCCACGCCCACGGTGCGAAGCTCCGCGCGGTATGGGTCGTCCGAGGTGCGCTCGACCGCGCACATGACGCCCGTCTGGCCGTCCAGCGCCGCAAGCGCGCCCAGGTGGCCGAGGGCGAAGGCCTCGTCCAGGTCCGTCGCGCTCGCGCAGTGGCTGGCACAGCGCTGGAAGGTGGAGATCTCCACGGCGCGCGTCTTGCAGCCAAGGCGCTCCTTCGCAAGCGCGGCCAGGTAGCGGCTTGCCCCGGAGAGCTGCGCCAGGTGACCGAACTCGTCGGTGCCCGTGCCCGCGGCGACGGTGCGCTCCGCGATGAGGCGGCCCGAGGCGTCGCGCACGCCCTCAGACGTCGCGACCATGACGGTGTTCTTCTCGGCGAGAAGTGCCTCGACCTTTGCCATGAGCGCGTCCTCGTCCAGAGGCACCTCGGGCAGCAGCACCACGTCGGGACTGGCGAGGCAGGCGGAGCCCGCGAGCCAACCGGCGTCGCGGCCCATGATCTCGACGAAGGTCACGCTCTTGAGGTCGTAGACGTCCGCGTCGCGCGCGACCTCCGCGACGGCCGTCGCCACGAAGCGGGCCGCGCTTCCGTAGCCGGGCGTGTGGTCCGTGCCGACGAGGTCGTTGTCGATGGTCTTGGGAACGCCGACGAAGCGGACGTCGCTTCCCACCTGCGCACCGTAGCGCGCAAGCTTTGCGATGGTGTCCATCGAGTCGTTGCCGCCGATGTAGAGCACGGCGGAGACGCCCGCCTCGTCGATGCGCTCGAGCGCGCGTGCAAAGAACCCCGGGTCGGCCTCGGGCTCCGGCAGCTTGAAGCGGCAACTGCCGAGCCAGCTGGCGGGGGTGTCGCGCAGGAGCGCGAGCGCGTCGTCGTCCGGAACCGCCTGGTCAAGGTCCACCGTGCGCCCGTCAAGAAAGCCCTGGATCCCGTAGCGCATGCCGATGGCGCGCACGCCCTTCTCCCTTGCGCCGGCGATGACCCCGGCGAGGCTCGCGTTGATGGCGCAGGTGGGGCCGCCCGACTGTCCAACAAGAATGCGCTTTGCCTGGGACATGGTCCTCCTATCTTCGTGGTTGGAACGAGTATAGCGCGCCGGCGCCGCGGCGCCGCGCGTTGCGGCGGTCTGGCTTGGACGCGCGACCGCAAGTGGGTACAAGGCAGGTAGGTGACAACGGCCGCCGTCGCGGCGGCGAGTGAGGAGGAGCCATGCTCAAGGAACTGAAGGTCGGACCCTACCTGGCACCGATGCCAGTGCTGATGATCGCAACGTACAACGACGACGGCAGCGTCGACGTCATGAACATGGCGTGGGGCGGCATCTGCGACACGGACAAGGTGGCGCTCAACATTGGCGCGCGGCACAGGACGTCCAAGAACATCGCGGCCCGCAAGGCGTTCACGATCTCCGTGGCCGACGAGGCGCACATGCGCGAGGCGGACTACTTTGGCATCGCCTCGGGCAACGCCGTGACGGACAAGTTCGAGCGCAGCGGGCTCACGGCGACGAAGAGCTCCCGCGTGGACGCACCCGTGATCGAGGAGTTCCCGCTGACGCTGGAGTGCGAGGTCGTCGAGGACGACGAGACCGTGAGCGGGCATCGCGTGGTTGGGAAGATCGTTGGCGTGCTGGCTGACGACTACGTGCTGGACGCCGACGGCAAGCCCGACATCGCCAAGCTGCGCCCCCTGACGTTCGACACATTCCACAACGGCTACTACGCGCTGGGCGAGAAGGTCGGCCAGGCGTGGAGCGATGGCAAGGGCCTGGGCGAGTAGGCACGCGGACGGCCGGGGCCAACCGAGGCCATCCGGGGCCGACCGCAGCGGGTGGGCCGGCCCCGCCCGTGCCCGGCGCTACGCGATCGAGGCCCCCAGCTCGCGCGCCTGCGGCACGTCCGTCACGGCCGCCGGGTCGAGGTCATCCGTGTGCAGCAGCACCGCGGAGCCAAGGTTCCTCCAGCCCATGCGCAGCATGAGGTAGTCGAAGTGCGCAAGCAGCTGCGCGGGATGGCTGCCCCCGGCGGCCACGAGCAGCGCCCCCGACCTGCCGTTTCCGTGGAGCTCGTCCGGCTGGCACTCCGCAAGCGCCCACAGCCGGTCGAACGCGTTCTTGAGCAGGCCGCTGTACGACCAGAAGAAGAGCGGCGTCGCGAGCACCACCACGTCGCACGCGCGATACGCCGCGTATACGGTCGCCATGTCGTCGCGCTGGGTGCAGGGATGCGCCGGGTCCGCCCCGCCGTGGAGACAGCCCACGCAGCAGTGTATGTCAAGGTCCCGCAGGTCAAGCACCTGCACCGTGTTGCCTGCCTGACGCGCCCCCTGCGCAAACGAGCGAATCATGGCAGCCGTGAAGCCCTTTGGGCGTGACGAGCCGTTAAGAACGAGGATTCTTGCCATTGTCTGACCTTCCCCCTGCACGTGAGGGCTACAGCAGAAGCGCCAACAGAAGCGCCGCCTGCCCCACGGCGTTCACTATCTCCTCGACCCAGTTGTCGCGCGCGACGTCCTGGCGGTTGTGGACGGCCATATAGCTCATGGCAACCATGCAGGCGGCCCATGCCGCAAGCGCCACGACGGCCGGTGGCCGCACCAGCGCCGCAAGCACGCCCGCGAGCGCGCGCAGGCGCACGACTGCGCCTGCAACCATAAGCGCAAAGCCCAGAGGCATTACGTAGCGCATCTGCCGCGCGAGGATGGGGACGTCACGGTGGGCAAGTGCCAGCAGCACCTTCCACGCAACCTTGCCGACGCCGCCCGCGAACGCGATAACCGAGCCTGCCACAAAGAGCGGGCTCGCGATGCGCCTGCCAAGCACGATGGAGCTGAGGCAGAACAACGCGACCGGCACGGCGTCGAGTGCCGCGAGTGCGAACGTAAAGCCCTCCCAAGCGTCATCAGGCTGCACGCCCCGCTCTTCTCGCCGCCCTTTTCGCCCGCGCGGGCTGGCTCCCTGCGACGCAACCGCCACGGCTACGCCTGCTCCAGCGCCTGGGCGAGGTCGTCCAGGATGTCCTGCGTGCCCTCGAGCCCGCAGGAAAGCCGTACCATGGACGGGCTGATGCCGGCGGCAACCAGCTCCTCGTCCGTCATCTGGCGGTGCGTGGAGCTCGCCGGGTGCAGGCAGCACGTGCGGGAGTCCGCCACGTGGGTCTCGATGGTGCACAGCTTGAGCGCGCTCATGAAGCGCTCGGCCGCCGCACGTCCGCCGGCCACGTCGAACGAGACCACGCCGCAGGTGCCGCCCGGCATGTACTTCTGTGCAAGGTCGTGGTAGCGGTCACCGGGAAGCCCGGGGTAGCGAACGGACGCGATCTTGGGGTGCGCGCTCAGGAACTCCGCCGCAGCCTGTCCGTTCTTGCAGTGCTGCGGCATGCGTACGTGCAGGCTCTCGAGGCCAATGTTCAGCAGGTAGGCGTTCTGCGGGCTCTGGATTGAGCCAAAGTCGCGCATGAGCTGCGACGTCGCCTTGGTGATGAACGCACCCGCGTTGCCAAAGCGCTCCGCGTACACGATGCCGTGGTATGAGTCGTCAGGGCGCGTGAGACCCGGGAACTTGTCCGCGTGCGCCATCCAGTCGAAGTTGCCGGAGTCCACAATCGCACCGCCCACGCACGAGGCATGGCCGTCCATGTACTTGGTGGTGGAATGGGTCACGATGTCTGCGCCCCACTCGATGGGGCGGCAGTTAACGGGCGTGGGGAACGTGTTGTCCACGATGAGCGGGACGCCGTGGTCATGCGCGGCGGAGGCGAAGAGCTCAATGTCGAGCACCGCGAGCGCGGGATTCGCGATGGTCTCGCCAAACACGCACTTGGTGTTGGGCCTAAACGCGGCGTCCAGCTCCTCGCGCGTGCACGTGGGCGAGACGAACGTCGCCTCCACCCCCATCTTGCGCATGGTGTGCGCCAGCAGGTTGTACGACCCTCCATAGATGGCGGAGCTCGCCACCACGTGGTCGCCGCACTCGCAGATGTTGAAGAGCGAGAAGAACGTGGCCGCCTGGCCCGAGGACGTCAGCATGGCCGCCGAGCCGCCCTCCAGCTGGCAGATCTTCTTCGCGACCGCGTCGTTGGTGGGATTTTGCAGGCGGGTGTAGAAGTAGCCATCCTCCTCCAGGTCGAACAGGCGCCCCATGTGCTCCGAGGTGTCGTACTTGAAGGTGGTGGACTGCACGATGGGCAGCTGCCGGGGCTCGCCGTCCCCGGGAACGTAGCCGCCCTGCACGCACGTGGTCTCGATGGTGCTCATGAACGCCTCCCCAATCGTCGGCGGCACCGCGATGTCTGACGGTCCCGCCGGTCCTACATGCTGTAGATACCATGGACACCTATGGTGCCACACCCACGGCACCGCGCGGCGGTAGAGCTGAGAAGTTGCTCCCCATAAGAACCAATGGCATGCAATTTGACACCAATGCCCCGTTACGCCAAAGGCTCATGTAAGAAACGGCCCCAAAATGCACGATTCCGCACGTAATGCTACAATTCACGCGGGCAAGGCCCCGCCGGCGGAGAATTTCGTACCTTCTGCCGACGCGCCAAAGCGAATACATGGACTCGATAGGAGGACATACCAATATGAAGCGTTCCGTCTACAAGCTGCAGAGCAAGTCCCTCGGCCAGGAGGCAAGCCTCATCGTCTACGGCGAGGGCGGCTACCCCGTCGTCGCGTTCCAGACCCAGGACCAGAAGGCGAGCGAGCTCGAGGACGAGGGCATGGTGGACGCGCTTGCCGAGTTCATCGACGGCAAGCAGATCCAGCTCTTCTCGGTGGACAACTTCGACGAGCAGAGCTGGTCGCTCCTGAGCGGCGACAACGAGGCCCGCGCCGCCCGCCAGGAGGCCTACTTCCGCTTCGTGACGGACGAGCTCATCCCCCGCGTTCACGAGCTGAACGCCTCGAACCTGCGCCCGATCGCGTTTGGCTGCTCCATGGGGGCTGTCCACGCGGCCATCGCGCTGTTCCGTCGCCCGGACCTCTTCCAGGGCTGCATGGCGCTTTCCGGCATCTACCACTCCGGCTACTTCTTCGGCGACTGGATGAACTCCACGCTGTATGACAACGACGTCCTGGCGTTCCTGCCAAACATGCCGCTTGACCACCCGTACGTGGGTCTGTACCGCAACCGCTCGCTGCTGTTCTGCTGTGGCCAGGGCGAGGACGCGCAGTTTGCCAACGACGAGCGCCGCATGGACGCAGAGCTCAACCGCCTGGGCGTGGACCACTGGTGCGACTACTGGGGAGCAGACGTCACGCACGACTGGTACTGGTGGAAGAAGCAGATGGCCTACTTCCTGCCCTTCGTGCTGGAGGACGTCGCCAAGGAGGTAGAGAAGGAGCCCGTGGCGCCGTGGGTCGCGAAGGCGCAGGAGCCTGCGAAGAAGGCCGCCGCGAAGCCGGCCACGAAGAAGCCCGCTGCCAAGCCCGCCGAGAAGAACGCCGAGGCAAAGCCTGCCGCGCCGAAGGCAAAGGCGAAGCCGGCCGCAAAGGCAGCTGCCAAGCCCACCACGAAGTCTGAGCCCAAGGCAGCGGCAAAGGTCGCGGAGAAGACCGCAGCCAAGCCTGCCGCGAAGTCTGAGCCCAAGGCAGCCGCTAAGCCGGCCGCGAAGAAGGCCACTGCGAAGGCGGAGCCCAAGGCAGCCGCAAAGGTCGCCGAGAAGACCGCGGCTAAGCCGGCTGCGAAGGCGGAGCCCAAGCCAGCCGCTAAGCCTGCCGCGAAGAAGGCCGAGCCGAAGCCCGAGGCCAAGCCTGCCGCGGCAAAGCCCGCCGCCAAGGCGACCCCGGCCAAGGCCGAGGCCAAGCCTGCCGCAGCGAAGCCTGCCGCAGCGAAGCCAGCCGCTAAGCCGGCCGTGAAGAAGGCCGCTTCCGCCGCAAAGCCCGCGGCAGCCAAGAAGCCAGCCGCAAAGTCCACGGCCAGGAAGGCTGCCACCACCAGGACGGCCCGCAAGAAGCGCTAGTCGCCGCACGAAAGACAGCCTCGAAGGCCCCACGCCCCTAACACCACGGAGCGCGGGGTCTTCTCGTTAGCGCCGCACTTCTCCCCCGCCCTGCGCCGGGACGCGTCGACGCTTCACACGCACGCAACCTTGCGCTGGTATCATCGCTGGCACGCGCCGCACACGGCGCCGGACCCTCCGGATTGGAGCACCTTGAACTTCGTCTTCGTATCGCCGCAGTTTCCCCACACGTACTGGCAGTTCTGCGACCGGCTGCGCCGGCGCGGCGTCAACGTGCTCGGCATAGGCGACACCCCGTACGACCAGCTCGATGGCCGCCTTAAGGACGCGCTCGCGGAGTACTACTGGGTCCCGAGCCTTTCGGACTACCCCAGCGTGTTCAAGGCGGTCGCGTTCTTCTCGTACAAGTACGGAAAGATCGACTGGATAGAGTCGAACAACGAGTACTGGCTCGCACAGGACGCCGCGCTGCGCACGGACTTCAACGTCACGACCGGCCCCAACGCGCAACAGATCCGCTCGCTCCAGAGCAAGGTCGACATGAAGCTGGGCTACCACCGCGCCGGCGTCGCGACCGCGCGGCAGATACGCCTGACCACGCTGCAGGCGGCGCTCGACTTCGTGGAAGGCGAGGGCGGCATCGGCTGGCCGGCGTTTGCCAAGCCGGAGCGCGGCGTGGGCTCGGTCGGCGTCGCCAAAGTCGACGGCCGTGCAGACCTGGAGCGCCTGCTGAGCGAGAAGGGCCAGACGCCGTACGTGCTGGAAGAGTACGTGGAGGGCCAGATCTTCAGCTACGACGCCATCCTGGACTCGCGCTGCCAGCCGCTGTTCGAAAACATGGAGGAGTTCCCGCCCTCGATGGCCAGGGTCGCGACGGAGGGGCTCGACCTCTGGTACTGCTCGCTTCCCACGGTCGACCCCATCCTGCGGCAGCTGGGCCGCGCGTGCGCCTGGAGCCTTGGCCTTGCGCGCCGCTTCGTCCACATGGAGTTCTTCAGGCTCGCCCACGACAAGCCAGGCCTTGGCCAGCGGGGCGACTACGTGGGCCTCGAGGTCAACGTGCGCCCGCCCGGGGGCTACTCCCCCGATATGATGAACTTCGCCCACTCCACGGACGTGTACCAAATCTGGGCGGACATGGTGGCGCTGGACCGCAGCACGCTGCCGCCCTCGCGCGACAACCACTTCTGCGTGTACGCGGGCAGGCGCGACTCGCACGCGTACGCCCACTCCCACGAGGACGTGATCGCGCGCTTTGGCGACTCCATCGTCATGTGCGAGCGCATGCCAGATGCGCTCTCCAATGACATGGGCAACCAGATGTACACCGCCCGGCTGGACGGCGCGCAGGAGCGCGACGAGTTCATTCGCTACGTGCAGGAGCGCGCGGACTGACGCACCGGCCCCACACGCGGCAGGCGGGCGGCGCGACGCAGACAGGCGCAACGCAAACGCAAGAAACGCAGGATGATAGGAGAAGAGCATGAACATCAGGCGCGCAACGGACGCAGACATCCCACAGGTTCTGGACCTGCTCGTCCAGGTGTGCAACGTGCACGCAGACGGAAGGCCGGACCTCTTCGTGAGGGACACCACCAAATACACCGCGGACGAGCTGAGCCAGATCTTCCGCGACGACAGGACCCCCGTCTTCGTGGCGGTGGAGCCGGCGGACGCGGCCAACCCGGACGCGGGCGAGCGCGTGCTGGGCTACGCGTTCTGCATATACCAGGACTGGAACGGAAACAACGCCACCGGCATCCAGACGCTCTACGTGGACGACATCTGCGTGGACGAGTCAGCACGCGGCAAGCACGTGGGCACGGCCCTGTATAACCACGTGGTCGACTTCGCGCGCGGCGAAGGCTTCCACAACGTCACGCTCAACGTGTGGTCGTGCAACCCCGGCGCCCTCAAGTTCTACGAGGCCATGGGCATGAAGCCGCAGAAGATCGGTATGGAGACCATACTCTAGCGCGCCTAGGCCAAGGCGCCCCTCCTACCGCCTACCTCGGGCGCCTCGACTTCGACGTCGCGTCCAGGATCGTCTCGAGGGCGTCGCGCACGTTCGGCGCCAGCCGCGCATAGATCTCCGCATAGCGCTCCTCGTACGCGCGCACGCGCACCACGCGGACGTCTCCCTCGTATCCCAGCAGGTCGTTGGGGGTGCAACCCAGGCAGTTCGCCAGTGCCAGCAAGTGGTCCGCCTTCATCTCCACGCGACCGGTCTCCCATGCGCTCACGGACTTCTCGCTCACGCCCATGATCGCCGCAAGCTGCCGCTGGCTCTTGCCGGCGGCCTCCCTGCAGGCCCTCAGGTTGTTCCGATGCCGCACGTCCGACTTCCTGGCGCCCATGGGCGCAAACGCCTCCCCTCGACCGCTCCGGCTCCGCGCAACGCAAGCGATTCTTCCCGCTCGGCGCCGCCAAACGCAAGCAAAAGCACTTCAGATACAAAGAATGCTCTTCTCTATTCATAGGAGAGTTCCCACGCGGCATGTCTAGCGCCACTAGGCACGCATGCCAAAACGCCGTAGAATCTAGTCTTGCTAGACAGATGGATAGCCGTACGAGAAGTACGAGCATCCGTACCCCAAACGCATTCGGAGGACACCCCATGAGCGACGCCACCAGCGACCGTCCCGCCTTCGTCGAGCCCAGGCCAACGGACAAGTTCCTCCTGCAGACCACGGGCGAGGTCGTGACGTATGAGCAACTGCTCGATATGTGCGGCGACGCGCCGCGGACGGAGGGCGAGCTCGAGGCCATCCTCGAGGAGTACGCTGCGGCCGCCATCGTGACGGAGCTGTAGCCCAGGCCGCCGTCCCATCGGCACGCCGCGCCCTTCTCGTACGCCGCGCCCTTCTCGCACGCCGCGCCCGCGCGCCTGTGCGCGGGTGCCATGTCGCGTTGCGCAAATCGGCCTTCGCGTGGTATAGCTTTACTGCATAGCAGACCAATGCGGGAGGCCCCAAATGCAGCTGCAGCAGCTCCGTTACGTTATCGCCATAGCCCAGAGCGGCTCCATGAACTCCGTGGCGCGCAAGCTCTTCATATCGCAGTCCAGCCTCTCCGTCGCCGTGAAGGAGCTGGAGGCGGAGCTTGGCATCAGGATCTTCAACCGCTCCAGCAAGGGCATCAGCCTCACGAGCGACGGCGTGGAGTTCCTGGGCTACGCGCGCCAGGTGGTGGAGCAGGCGGACCTCCTGACCGACCACTACACGCGGCGCGGCACGTCCCAGGGGCGCATGTCCGTGAGCACGCAGCACTACGCGTTTGCCGTGCGCGCGTTCATCAACTTTCTGCAGGCGCACGGCGGCTCTTCGTGTGACTTCAGCCTGCGCGAGACGCGCACGGGCGAGATCATCGACGACGTGCGCACGTTCCGGAGCGACATCGGCATCCTCTTCCTGAGTCACTACAACGAGACCGTGATCCGCAAGCGCCTGGGGGACGGCTCCCTCGTCTTCACGTCGCTCTTCCACGCGCGACCGCACGTCTTCGTGCGAGAAGGGCATCCCCTCGCGTCGAAGCGCACGGTCACGGCCGAGGACCTTGCGCCGTTCGAGCGCTACGACTTCGAGCAGGGTGCGGAGGCCTCGCTCTATCTTTCCGAGGAGCCGCTAGGCGACCTGCCGCACGCGCGCCACATCACCGTGAGCGACCGCGCCACCATGACGGGAATCCTCAGCCACTGCGACGGCTACCTCATATCCACCGGCGTACGCTCCGACGAGATGTTCAACGGCATCGCGTCCATCCCCATCGAGACGGACGAGGTGATGAACGTGGGCTACGTCACCCACAGCCAGCGCCGCCTGAGCGGCCTTGCCCGCGACTACATCCGCGAGCTCGAGCGGCTCATCGTGAGCTTTGACCAGCCGGAAGAGATCGTGCCCTCGAAGGCGGCGCTCAAGAGCGTCGCCGCACCGACCGCGGGCAACGCGGGGACGGAGGCATGACGCCGTTCGACCCCGTGCGGGTGGGGCGCGTGGAGCTGCGCAACCGCGTGGTGATGGCGCCTATGGCAAGCGGTCGCGCGAACCCGGACGGCAGCATAAGCCAGCGGCTGCTTGACCACTACCGCGAGCACGCGGAGGGCGGGCTGCTTGGCCTTGTTGAGTGCGGCCACCACTTTGTGACGGCGGACGGCCAGGCCACGCCCCGACAGGCATCCATCAGCCGCGACGACGACCTCTGCGGCCTGAGGCTTGAGGCCCGCGCGTTGCACGAGTGCGACACCCCGGTGTTTGTGCAGCTCAGCCATGCCGGAAGCGCGGCGCGGCCGCAGGTGATACGACAGGTGGCGCTCTCGCCCAGCGGCGTGAACTGCCCGGGTGCGAAGGTGGGACAGCCGCAGCCGCGTGCCATGACGCACGCGGACATAGCCCGCGTGGTGGACGCGTTTGGCCGCGCGGCGAGAAGGGCCCGCCTCGCCGGCTTCGACGGCGTTGAGCTGCACGCGGCGCACGGCTACCTTCTGGACCAGTTCCTCTCTCCCCTCACGAACCTGCGCCAGGACGAGTATGGCGGCTCGCTCGAGGGGCGCCTGCGCATCACGCTCGAGGCGCTCGACGCCGTGCGCGTGGAGGCAGGCGGCATGGCGGTGTCGGTGCGGCTGGGCGGCTGCGACTACATGCCCGACGGCACCACCGTTGAAGACGCGTGCGAGGCGGCGGTCCTTCTCGCCCGGCACGGCGCGGACATGATATCTGTATCGGGTGGGATGAACTACTACACGCGCCGCGACACGCTGGAACCTGGCTGGTTCAAGGGCGTGTCCGGGCCCGTGCGCGAGGCCCTTGCCGCAGCGGGCCGCCCCGTGCCCGTGATGCTTACCGGCGGCATCCGCAGCATGCGCGACGCGCAGGCGCTGTTGGATGAGGGCGCATGCGACCTGGTGGGCATAGGGCGGCCGATCCTGAACAACGAGCGCTGGGCGGCGAAGCACCTCTTGCACGCATAGCACGCAAGGCGATGGGTCACCGAACCGCTACTATTGAATAGTTCGAGAGGCGGCGCACAAGGTGCCGCAAGACGGTTGCGACGCAGCCGCATACAGAAGGCAAGCACATGCAGCAAAACGCAGCATTGGATAAGGCGGCCGCCGACGAGGACGCCGTGGTGGACGAGGGGCCGAACGGCCAGGGGTCGCTGGGCAGGCTCGTGCCGTGGCCCGACGACGAGACGTTCGCGAACATCGACCCCGAGGAGGCGCTCGACCTCTTTTTGGGATGGGTAGACTCGCGCGGCATCGAGCTGTGGGACCACCAGGAGGAGGCTCTTCTCGACCTTGCTTCCGGCGACCACGTGATCCTGGGCACGCCCACCGGCTCCGGCAAGTCCATGGTGGCGCTGGGCATGTGCTTCATATCCATCTGCACCGACCGGCGCGCGTACTACACGGCCCCCATCAAGGCGCTGGTGAGCGAGAAGTTCTTCGACCTTGTGGAGCTCTTTGGCCGCGAGAACGTGGGCATGATCACCGGCGACGTCACGCTTAACCCGGACGCGCCCATCATCTGCTGCACGGCGGAGATCCTGGCGAACCAGGCGCTACGCGAGGGCGAGGCCGCAGACGTGGGCTGCGTCGCCATGGACGAGTTCCACTACTATGGCGACCGTGACCGCGGCTGGGCGTGGCAGGTGCCCCTGCTCACGCTTCCGCACACGCAGTTCCTGCTTATGAGCGCCACGCTGGGCGACACGTCCGACATCGCGGCGTCGTTGGAGCTGATGACGGAGCGCTCCGTGGACACCGTCGCGGACGCGCCGCGCCCGGTGCCGCTGGAGTACAAGTTCGTGGACACCGCGCTGGAGCAGACCGTGAAGATGGCGCTGGACGCGGGCGACGCGCCGCTCTACATAGTGCACTTCTCGCAAGAGGCGGCCGTGAAGAGCGCCTCTGGCCTCGCGAGCTTTGGCGTTTCGACAAAGGAGCAGCGCGCACAGATCAAGGAGGCCATCGCAGGCACCCGCTTCACCACCACGTTTGGCAAGACGCTGCGGCGCCTGCTGCTGACGGGCGTGGGCGTGCACCATGCCGGCATGCTGCCGCGCTACCGGCTGCTGGTAGAGAGGCTGGCCCAGCAGGGTCTGCTTCCCGTGATCTGCGGCACGGACACGCTGGGCGTGGGCATAAACGTGCCCATCCACACCGTGCTGCTGACGGCGCTCTCCAAGTTCGACGGGCGCCGCATGCGCCACCTGAACGCGCGCGAGTTCCACCAGATCGCGGGCCGCGCCGGCCGCGCGGGCTTCGACACCGAGGGCATGGTGATCGCTGAGGCGACGGAGTACGACATCGAGAACGCGCGCGCACTGGCGAAGGCCGGCGGCGACCCGAAGAAGGCGCGCAAGATAAAGACGAAGCAGCCGCCGAAGGGGTTCGTGGGCTGGAAGGAGGCCACGTTCCAGAAGCTCATCGCCGCGGAGCCCGAGAAGCTGAAGCCACGCATGCGCGTGAGCCACTCCATGGTGCTGGCCGAGGTGGAGCAGGGCGGCGACACGTACTCCCGCGTCCACCAGCTGATAGCGGACTCCGCCCAGCCAAAGGACGAGAAGCTCCGCCTGAACATGCGCGCGGACGAAATCTTCGCGACCCTGATAGACGCGGGCGTGGTGGAGCGCCACGAGGAGGAGGACGGGTCCTTCTCGTACGTGACGACCGTCGACCTTCCGGAGGATTTCGCGCTTGACCAGCCGCTCTCTCCGTTCCTGCTTGCGGCGCTGGAGCTGCTTGACCCTGAGAGCGACACGTACGCGCTCGACCTGATATCGATGGTGGAGTCCACGCTGGAGGACCCGCCGCAGATCCTGCGCGCGCTGGAGCGCCAGGCGCGCGACCAGGCAATGGCCCAGATGAAGGCCGATGGCGTCGAGTACGACGAGAGGATCGAGCGCATCCAGGAGGTCACGTACCCCAAGCCCCTGGAGGAGCTTCTGGACGCGGCGTTCGAGCGCTACTGCGAGAAGGTGCCGTGGGCGCGCGACTTCAGCCTGAGCCCGAAGTCCATCCTGCGCGACATGGTGGAGACGGCGTCGGACTTCAAGGGCTACGTGCAGCGTTGCGGCATCGCGCGCTCCGAGGGGTCGCTGCTGCGCTACCTTTCCGACGCGTACCGCGTGCTCGCGCGCACCGTGCCCGAGGACAAGCTGGACGACCGGCTGCGCGACATCGTGGCGTGGCTGGGCCTTGTGGTGAGGACCGTCGACTCGAGCCTAGTGGACGAGTGGTCCGCCGCCGGCACCGCCGCGCCGGAGGCGGGCGCCGCCCCCACGGACGCCGACGAGGTCGTGCACGACCGCCGCGGCCTCACGCTCCTGGTGCGCAACGCCCTGTTCGCGCGTGTGCGCCTTGCCGCCGTGGGCGACACGGAGCGCCTGGGCGCGCTCGACGCGGACTGGGGCTGGCGTCAGCCGCGCTGGGCTCAGGCGCTGGACGCGTACCGCGAGTCCCACGACGACATCCTGCTGGATGCGGACGCCCGCTCCTCCGCCTACCTTGCGATAGACGAGTCGGACGAGAAGGGCGACGGCGCCGGTCGCCACGTCTGGCACGTGCGGCAGATGTTCCGCGACCCAGACGACGACCGCGACTTTGGCATATCGGGCGACGTCGACCTGGACGCGACGCAAGAGGAGGGCGAGGTCGTCTTCTGCAGGTACCAGGTGGGCTTCGTGGAGGACCTTCTGGAGAGCGAGCACCGGGCGTAGCGAAGGGTTCTGCGTGCGACCCGGGCGCGAAGGTGGGCCGGGGGTACACTTCTGCCGCGAGTTTGCAGGGGCGGCGTAAACTCGGCCCTTACGAGTACGCTGGCGATAGGCGCCGGTACACACCTGCGCCGAGTTTGCAGGCGCTCCGTAAACTCGGGCCTCACGAGTACGGGCGACGCTGCGTGCCGGTACACGTCGGCCGCGAGTTTGCAGGGGTCTCGCAAGCTCGGCCCTCACGAGTACGGGCAATGCTTTGCGCCGGTACACTCCTGACCCGAGTTTGCACGCCCGCACGAAACTCGGGTCAGACGAGTACCGGGGGGCGCCTTGGCGGTACACGTCTGACCCCAGTTTGCATGGGTCTCTCAAACTCGCCCCTCATGTGTGCGGGAGGCACGTCCCGCCGGTACACGTGGGGCCGTAGCGTACGGGATCCCGCAAACTTGCGGCCGACGTGTGCCATAAGAAATCAAACCATGGCAGGAACTCGCCCATGTGTACCGGAAAATGCAAACTCGGGCCAGACGTGTACCATGAGGAATTAGTCTAATCCCACATAACACGAGGTAGATTAGCTGCGCGATCAAAGTCTTAACGAACGACCCGGTACACATCTAAGAGTTCCTGACATGGTTCAACTAGTGATGGTACTCGTCTGGCCCGAGTTTGCGGATTCCTGCCAAAAGCGCGCCCATGTGTACCCGCCCCGTACACGTCTGCCGCGAGCTTGCAGGGACCCTGCAAACTGGGCCGCGAAGTGTACCCGGCCCGGTACACGTCTGCCGCGAGCTTGCACGGACCCGTGAAACTCGGCCTCGACGTGTACGGGCGTGTCGACTCGGGGCTCACGTGTACCGACGGCTGGCACCGGCCGCGCCGCACGCCACCGCCCGCGTCCACACAAAAGGCGGGTGCCACTCGGACACCCGCCCCACAGTCTCATTTACGCGCGACGCCAACGCGCACCGCTGCACCTAGTGCACGATGCCAACCGTTCGCAGCAGCTCCCACACGGCAGCCGCCCCCACGATCAGGAGCACGGGCAGCGTAAAGAGCCCCAGCCAGATAAGGCCCAGCACCAACGCGATGCGCAGCAGCCAGCCAAGGACGCGAAATCCCAGCGCCACCAGCTTGAACGCCAGCCACAAAAACCCGATCGTGGCGATGCCGGTCATCAACCCAACCATGAATGCACTCTCCAAAAGCACAGGCGAGCGGCCCCATGCCGCCCGATGAATACCTGATACCCCAACATATCAGAGGCCAATCCCGTTCAAGGGTGGCACACGACGAATCCGCCACATCGCCAAGTCCCCCATCTCGCGCCGGTCTCGCGCCCCGGCCACCGCCTCCCCACGCTTGCGCTAGCATGGTGCAAACCACAACGCTCGGAGGACCAATGGACCAGAACGACCAGGCACTCGTAGATAAGCTCAAGGGAGAGCTCGCACAGCAGGGCATGAAGACCGCCTTCACGGAGGACGCGCCCGCCGCGGGCGAGAAGAACGAGGATTCCGAGGTGGACTTCCTCTCGGCCATGAACGCCTTCCGCAAGGCGAAGGCCTCGGGTGACAAGGACGCCACCGCCGCCGCCGAGCGCCACCTGCAGGAAGTCGTCCGCCAGGAGATGCGCGACTTCGAGGGCTGTGACACGAAGTAGCTCCTCAGTCCGTCAACAGGAGGCATTCATGGAGGACGTTCCCCGCAGGCGCAAGGCTCCCCTCGTCGCACTCGTCATCTGGTCCATCGCTGCCACCGTCACGCTCGTAATCTGCGTCATCGGCATCGCAAACGCAAACAACGCCGCGACGTCCGGCGCCTCAATCGATCAGATCGCGGGCTTCTACTCCTTTGGCACCACGGTCGATGGCCCCGCAAACCCTACGCAGCTTTCCATCGGGCTCACAAGGAATGGTAGCGCAAAGTTCGTGTTCGGCAACAACATCGGCCAGATGGATTCCAAGCCAACGCTTAGCGGCACCGTCAAGAGGACGTCGGCGCCAAACGTGTTCAGGCTCTACTCGAAGGCGGGAAGCCCCATCGGGTACCTTTTCTACCAGCCCGGGGTCACCACACACGCAACACGGACCGTCACGCTCGCGACGGACGAGGGCGAGACCCTCATGTCAAGGCAGTCGGAGGTTCCCCTCGGAGACGTGTAACGAACCCACACGCGAGAAGAACTCACTCCTTGTAATTACCTTACAACAGCACCCGGAATTCCTCGTCGCGGAATCCGGGCGCTCTCATATAGACCCTAGACCTCGAGGCCGGAGCCGACGCTCGCCCTGCCCTACCCCAGCTCGCGGTAGTGAAAGCTCTTCTCGCCCGAGGCGTACGGCGCCACGATGTCGCCATGGCCCACCAGGCGGTACTTGTACGTCACAAGGCCGTCCAGGCCAACCGGGCCGCGCGCGTGCAGCTTGCCCGTGCTGATGCCCACCTCGGCGCCAAAGCCGTAGCGGAAGCCGTCCGCAAAGCGGGTCGAGCAGTTGCGGTACACGCCGGCGGAGTCCACCATCTGCATGAAGTATTCCGCCGTGGCGTCGTTTGCCGTCACGATGGCGTCCGTGTGGTGCGATCCGTAGCGGTTGATGTGCTCCACGGCCTCGCGCACGCCGTCCACCACCTTGCAGCTCATCACGTAGTCGCCGTACTCCGTACAGAACTCGTCGTCTGCCATGAGCTCAACGGCGGGGATGCCCTCCACGCCGGCAAGCAGGTCCACGACCTCCTGCGTGCCGCGCAGGCGCGCGCCGCGCCCCGCCAGGCCGAGCGCGGCCTTCGGCAGGAACTCCGCCGCGATGGCACGGTCCACAAGCAGGGTCTCCGCGGCGTTGCACACGGCGGGATACTGCGTCTTCGCGTCCACCAGCACGCGCACGGCCATGTCCTGGTCCGCGTCGCGGTCCACGTACACGTGGCACACGCCGGCGGAGTGGCCCATCACGGGGATCTTCGTGTGGTCCATGATGTAGCGCACGAACTTGTTGGACCCACGCGGAATCAGCAGGTCGACGTCCTCGTCGCAGCGCAGCAGCTCATCTATCTCGCTGTGGAGCTCCGCCTGCAAGAGGCAGCCCGCGGGAAGCCCCGCCTTAACCACAGCCGCGTGTATCACGTCAAACAGCACGCGGTTGGTGTTCGCGGTCTCGCGCCCGCCCTTCAGCACGGCGCAGTTGCCGCTCTTGATGCACAGCGAGCTGATCTGCACCAGCGCGTCCGGCCGCGCCTCGAAGATCACGCCGATCACGCCGATGGGGCACGTCACGCGCCTCAGCTCCAGCCCCTGGTCAAGCTCGCGGTCGAGAAGGACCCTGCCCACCGGGTCGGGAAGCTCCTGCAGCTGCCGAAGGCCCTCCACGCCGTCGCGGAGCTTGGCCTCGTCGTAGCGCAGCCTCTTCTGGACGGTCTGCGCCACGCCTGCCTCGGCCGCGGACGCCATGTCCTTCTCGTTTGCCGCGAAGATGCTCTGGGCGTTTGCCTCCAGCGCCTGCGCGATGAGCTCGAGCGCGTGGTTGCGCTGCTCCAGCGGGGACGCCGCCATCGCGGGCGCCTCGAGCTTCATCTGGTGGATGCTTTCCCTCATGTCCATGTGGCCTCCTCGTGCGGGGCGGGACGTGCCGCCGCGGTGCCGCTGTCCTCTGAGTCGTACTGCAGAGTGTACCCCGTCTGCCCGCGCGCGCCCCGCGCGTTAACAACATGGTGCCACTCGCGGGTGCGGCGCGGTGCCACTCGCGGGTGCGGCGCGGTGGCGCTCGCGGGCACGCCGCGCACCGGGGCCGCGGGAGCGCCGCACTTGTGGGGGCTTTCTGACGCGGGCGCAACCTCGGGTAGAATCTACGCAGCACAAGGCGGCAACGGGCGTGCGCGGCACAGCCGCGGCACGCGTCTGGCGGCGGGCGACGCCCGCACGGAGGAGGAACCATGGGCAGGCTCAAGTACGAGACGGCGCGCTTCGAGGCGTCGTACGGAACCATCGCGCAGTTGCCCGAGCCCACCACGCCGGAAGTCTCGTTCGTCGGCCGCTCCAACGTGGGCAAGTCGTCGCTCCTAAACAAGCTCATCGGCCGCAAGTCGCTCGCGAAGGTCTCCAGCCAGCCGGGCAAGACCGCAAACGTCAACTTCTTCGACGTGGACGGCGTGCGCTTCGTCGACCTGCCGGGCTACGGCTTCGCGAAGGTGTCGCAGGCAGAAAAGCAGCGCTGGGCCAACCTCATCAGCGGCTACTTCGAGCAGGAGCGCAGCTTCAACCTCGTCGTCTCGCTCGTGGACATCCGCCACGATGCGCAGCAGCTCGACCGCGACATGCTGGGCTACCTCGAGCAGGAGGGCCTGCCGTTCGTCGTGGCGCTCACGAAGGCGGACAAGCTCAGCCGCAGCAAACAGGCGCAGCAGCGCCAGGCGCTCGCCAGGCAGTTTGGGCTCGACGCGTCCCGCATGCTCGTGACGTCGTCCCAGACGGGCCAGGGCATCCAAGAGCTCCGCACCATGATCGAGGACGCCTGCCTCTAGGGATCTTGCCCGCGGCCTAGCTCCCCACCACGTCGCTCAGGCGCAGCACCAGCACGCGGTCCACCCGCGCGCAGTCCTGCCAGCGGTAGGCCTCGGCACCAGACTCGAAGCACAGGTACAGCCTGCCACCCGACACCTCGGTCTCCTCCATCATCGGCGGCAGTATGAACGTGGCCCAGGCCTGGGCGTTCCTCAGGTCGTTGTTCCAGGCCCCGCCGTCCCACGCCATCACCCTCAGCCTGCTGTCGCGCAGGCCGTACGACTGCGACAGCAGGCACAGGTCGCGCACGAGAGCCATCCCCTGCGCCTGGCCGTTGATGAGCGCACCGTCCACGGGCACGGGCATGTCCCCGTGCGAGCGCGCCGCGTCCTTCACCACGTGCCGCATCACGCGGGTGTTGCGCACGTCAACGGCGTCGTCCTGCGGCTCCTGTCCCTCCTCGCTCTCGAGGTAGCCGTCGCTCCGCACCTTCTGGAGGTCCGCCATCGTCTCGTCGCGGTCCGCCTGCCTCAGGGTGCCGCCCTTCTCGATGTCGAACGCCTGGATCGTCGTGCGCGACCTCCGCGTGTCGCTGAAGTCGCCCACGTACAGCCTGTCGCCCTTCACCGTAAGAAACGACGCGTGCGCAAGCGTCGGTATGTAGTACGTTCGCTCCACCGTGCACGGGCCGTCCGCGCGCGACGCGTCGTAGTACTGCCACGCGCTCGCCTTCAGCGAGCTCACGGTGGCGCCGCCGTTCTTGCCCTCTCGGTACCCGCACATCCACACGCGGTCGTGCCTCGCGTCGTACGCAAGTCCGCCCACGTGCGGCGTACCGTCCAGCACGATCACGCCCTCCAGCCGGTGGCTCCTCAGCCCGATGCGATAGATCACGGAGTCGTGCACGCGGTCGTGGCAGTACGCCGATACCAGCAGGTACCTTCCCGCCACGCACACGCCCTGCGGCGTCATCGTCGTGCACGTGCACAGGTTTCCGTCCGCGTCCAGCGTGCGCGTCATCTTCAGTCCCGGTATCACGTAGGAGTCGCGCATCACGCGGTCCACGTCGCAGTACGTGCCCATGCCGTAGTCGCGCAGCACGCGCCTCACGTCCGCGTCGGAAAACACGGCGTCCGCGTTCGTGCCATCCGCACTTGACGGCAGGCCCGCGCTGCGAGGGGCCACAAGTCCATACGCGCCAAGGCACAGGGTCGCCACAAGGAGCGCCCCCGCCGCGTGCAGCACCGCCCGTCTGGCCCGCATGTCACCTCCGACCCCCGACCGCCCGCAGAGCATCTGGCTACGGTAGCACTTGCGGCGTCCGCGCGCACGCGGCCACACGGCGCGTCAGCGCACGGCCACACATTTGTAACGCAACCGTCAGCTTGTCGCAGGCTTCGGTAAGCCCCAGCTCACAAGGGCAGTGCCGGCTCTCGCGCGTGGAAAGATACCAATAGAAGACAATTCTCAGAGGTTGGGAGGTCATCATGTCGTCCACCACTTTTAACCGCCAGACCGAGGGCTTCCTGCGCGGGTTCGGCATGGTTGCCGCCGTCGAGGTCGCGGGGATCATCGTCGCAGCGCTCACAATCCTGCTCCTTACGGGCATCACCCAGCTGTTCTAGCAAGACCCACATCGCCTGCCGACCGCATCCGACCGGTCGCGCGGCACCACCTTCCGCTCCCCCGGCGTCCTGCCCCCGGGAGAGCGGTCTTGTGTGTTTCGGGGCTATTATCGAATACGAATCCCAAAAGGCCTTCCACCACCGCAAAGGAGCCCCATGACCCAGAGCCCGCAGCAAGATCCGCCGGAAACTCCCACGGACACCGTATCCCAGCTCAGGTACCTGCGCCTGCTTTCGCAGCGCTTCCCCAGCCGGCGCGCCGCCATGAGCGAGATCATCAACCTCCGCGCCATCCTCACGCTGCCGCGCGGCACGGACCACTTCATCAGCGACATCCACGGCGAGTACGAGGCCTTCGAGCACATACTCAACAACTGCTCCGGCGTCATCCGCGAGCAGATCCGCGTGATCTTCTCGTCGGAGCTGGACGAGCGCGAGCAGGCGGAGCTGCGCACCCTGGTGTACTACCCGCGCGAGAAAATCGAGCGCCTGCGCGGCGAGGGCCTCGTGGACGAGGCCTGGTACCTGCAGAACCTCTATAGGATGGTGCGCCTGGCGCGTTGGGTCGCCGGCAAGTACACGCGCTCGAAGGTGCGCAAGTCCATGCCACCGGAGTACGCCTACATCATGGACGAGCTCATGCACGCCACGCGCGACGAGGAGAAGGTCCGCCATGCCTACCACCGCTCCATCCTGGAGTCCGTTGTGGCCGCCGGCGCCGCGGACGACTTCATCGTGGCGCTCGCCGGCCTCATCAAGCGCCTGGCTGTCGACCGCCTGCACGTGGTGGGCGACGTGTTCGACCGCGGGGAGCACGCGGACAAGGTCATGCACGTGATCGAGCACCACCCGTCCGTCGACGTGCAGTGGGGCAACCACGACATCGCGTGGATGGGCGCGGCGTGCGGGTCCGCGGCGTGCATCTGCTCCGTCGTGCGCACGTGCGTGCGCTACGGCACGCTGTCCTCCATCGAGAGCGGATATGGCATAAGCCTGCGCGAGCTTGCACTCTTCGCAAACCGCACCTACCGCGCCGGCGACGTGGTATCGCCGTTCCAGAAGGCCATAGACGTGCTGCTGTTCAAGGTGGAGGGCCAGACGTACCGCCGCCACCCGGACTGGCGCCGCGCGAGCGAGCGCCTGCTGCTTGACAAGCTGGACCTCGCGCGCGGCACCGTGCGCATTGGGGACCGCGACTGGCCGCTCAAGACCTGCGACTTCCCCACGATCGACCCAAGCGACCCCTTCCGCCTCTCGCCGGGCGAGAAGGACGTGCTCCAGGGGCTGCAGGCCGCGTTCCGCGATGCGGACCGCCTGCGCCGCCACGTCGCGTTCCTGTACGAGAAGGGCTCCATCTACCGCGTGTGCGACGGCAACCTGCTGTTCCACGGGTGCATACCGCTTGCGTCCGACGGCTCGTTCTGCAGCGTCAGCTGCGAGGGCACGTGGCGGCGCGGCCGCGACTACCTTGACTTCTGCGACTCCGTGGCGCGCCGCGCGTGGACGCGGGGCGACCAGTCCGCGCTGGACTGGATGTACTACCTGTGGTGCGGCGCCCACTCCCCGCTTTCCGGCCGCGTCGTGAAGACGTTCGAGCGCGCGTTCGTGAGCGACAGGGCGGCGTGGGAGGAGCCGCGCGACCCGTACTACGACCTGACGGACCGCGAGGACGTCTGCGTGCGCATACTCGAGGAGTTTGGCCTGTGCGGCCCGGAGTGCCGCATCATCAACGGCCACACGCCCGTGCGCACCGTGCGCGGAGAGAGCCCCGTGCGCGCGAACGGGCGCAAGCTCGTGATCGACGGCGGCTTCTGCCGCGCCTACCACGACAAGACGGGCATCGCGGGCTACACGCTGGTGTCCGGCTCGCACGACCTGCGCATCAAGGCGCACCGGCCGTTTCTGGGCATCGAAGCCGCCCTGGACGACAACGCGGACATCATGAGCGAGAGCGACGTGCTGCGCCGCTACGACCACCAGGTGCTGGTGCAAGAGACGGACCGCGGCGCGGAGCTGCGCGCCCAGATCCAAGACCTGGACGCGCTCGTCCGCGCCTATCAGGACGGCACCATCCCGGAGCGCGCCTAGCGGATGCCGACCACCTTGTACCCGGCCTCCTCAACGGCCTTCGAGAGCTTCTTGTCGCTCACGAGCGGGCCCGCGTCCAGGGTGGCGCTCTTCTCGTCCAGCGACACGTGCACGTTCTTCACGCCACGCACGCCCTCGAGCGCCTGCGTCACATGCGCGACGCAGTGGTCGCACATCATGCCTTCGATATCGAGCGTCTTGCTTGCCATGGGGGCACTTCCCTTCTTGTCTGCCCCGGCGCCTTGTGCCGGGGACCCTTCCTTTCGAACCTTCACGCCATCCTTCGCGGAGGCCGCGGCGGCACGTCCGCGGGGCTTCCACGCAAAGAGCCTGAGCGCGTTCGACACCACGAACACGGAGCTGAAGCCCATGGCGGCGGCGCCCACCATGGGGTTGAGCGTGACGCCCACGGGCGTGAGCGCACCCATCGCCACGGGGATGCACACGGCGTTGTAGAACAGCGCCCAGAACAGGTTCTGCCTGATGTCGCGCATCGTGGCGCGGCTGAGCTCTATGGCCGTGGCCACGTCCGCCGGGTCAGAGCGCATGAGCACCACGTCCGCCGAGCCAATGGCCACGTCCGTGCCGGCGCCGATGGCGATGCCCACGTCCGCGCGGGCAAGCGCCGGCGCGTCGTTGATGCCGTCGCCCACCATCGCGACCTTGTGGCCGTCGCGCTGCAGGTCGTGCACGTGGCGCTCCTTCTGGTCGGGCAGGACGCCGGCTATGACCTCGTCCACGCCCACCTGGGACGCCACCGCGCGGGCCGTGGCCTCCTGGTCGCCCGTGAGCATCACGGTGCGCACGCCCATGGCGCGCAGGCGTGCGACCGCGGCCGCGGAGGTGGGCTTCACCACGTCCGCCACGGCTACCATGCCCAGCACGCGACCGCCCGCCGCAAAGAACAGCGGCGTCTTCGCCGCGGCCGCAAGCTCCTGCGCCTGCGCCGCAAGGTCGCCCAGGTCCACGCCCTCCGCCGCCATGAGGCGGGCGTTGCCCGCAAGCGCGGGCCTGCCGTCGACCGTGGCCTTGATGCCGCCGCCGGCCACCTGCGTGAAGCCGTCCACGCGCGCCGAGGCGTCCACACCCGGCGCCGCCTCGTCCACGTAGTCGCACACCGCCTGGGCCAGCGGGTGCTCGCTCTTGCGCTCCAGCGCCGCGGCCAGGCGGAGCAGGTCCTTCTCGCCCGCCGGCGCCACGGGCACGACGTCCGTCACCTTGGGTGCGCCCTCCGTCACGGTGCCGGTCTTGTCCAGCACCACGGTGTCGAGCGAGCCCGCGACCTCCAGCGCCTCCGCGCTCTTGATGAGGACGCCCTCCCTCGCGCCGCGCTCCGTGCCGACCATGATGGCCGTGGGCGTGGCCAGGCCAAGCGCGCACGGGCAGCTGATCACCAGCACGGACACCGCGTGGTTGAACGCGACGGCGAAGTCGCCCGGGGCGAGAAACGCGAGCCACCCCACCAGCGTCACGGCCGCGATCGCGATGACCACGGGCACGAACACGCCCGCGATGCGGTCCGCCTGGCGCTCGATGGGCGCCTTGGAGCTGGTGGCCTCGTCCACGAGGCGGATGATGTTCGCGAGCGTCGTGTCGGCGCCGACGGCCGTGGCCTCCATCGTGAACCAGCCGCGCCGCGACACCGTGGCGCCCGTCACGCGGTCGCCCACGCCCTTCTCGGCGGGAACGGGCTCGCCCGTGATCGCGGACTCGTCCACGGAGGCCGAGCCCTCGCGCACCACGCCGTCCACCGGCACGGACTCGCCGGCCCGCACCACCAGCACGTCGCCCACGCGCACCTCGTCGGTTGAGACGCTCTGCTCGCGGCCGTCGCGCAGCACGGTCGCCGTCTTCGGAGCGAGGTTCATGAGCGCGGATATGGAGCTCGTGGTCTTGCCCTTCGCGCGCGCCTCGAAGTACTTGCCCAGCGTGATGAGCACCAGGATCGTGCCCGCGGAGTCAAAGTACAGGCTGCCCATCATGGCGTGGTGCGCCGCGGCCATGTCCATGCGGCCAAGCGCGAGCGCCATCTGGTACACGCCCACGACGCTGTAGCCAAAGCTCGCGGCCGAGCCTATGGCGATGAGCGAGTCCATGTTGGGCGAGAGGTGCGCCAGCGTCCTGAACCCGCGCACGAAGTAGCCGAGGTTCGCGAACATGACGCACATGGCCAGCATGAGCTGCGTCACCGCGGACGCCATCATGCCGCGCATGCCCGCGAGCGCCGGCACCTCCGGCCAGCCGAGCATGGGGCCCATGGCCAGGTAGAACAGCGGCACCCCAAACGCGAGCGACCACAGGAGCTGGCGCCGCTTCGCCTCGATCGCCTTTCTGGCGCTCACCTGCGGGTCCACAAACGCCGCGGGACGCCCGTCCGCGGCGGCGGCACGGCTTCGGGGCTCGGCGCCGTAGCCGGCCTTCTTCACGGCCGCCACCACGGCGTCCAGCGTCTGCGGCCGCCCGTCGTACGCGATCTCCATCGAGTTCTTCAGCAGGTTGACGCTCGCCTCGCTCACGCCCCTCACGCCTGCCGCCGACTTCTGCACGCGCGCCTCGCATGCGGCGCACGTCATGCCCGTGACGTCAAACGTCTCGCGGGCCTCCCGGCTTGTCATCTTGCACCTCCCCGGGCGCCGGCGCGCCTGCGCCTACGCCCCAAACTTCCTCAGCAGGTCCATTACCTCGTCGACGACCTCCGTGTCGCCCTGTTGGATCCTCTCGACCACGCAGGTCTCAAGGTGGTCGCGCATGACCATGCGACTCACGGCCTTGACGGCGCTCTCCGCCGCCGCAAGCTGCGTCAGCACGTCACCGCAGTACCTGTCGTCCTCGATCATGGCCTTGACCCCGTTCAGCTGGCCGATTGCGCGGTTCAGCCTGCAGGTCACGCTCTTCTTCAGCTCTTCCGAGCGCGGCGTGTGCTTGTGGGCCGGCGTCGCGGCGCCAGACGCGCGGCAGCCGCACGGCGCGGCCGCGGCCGTGGCGGGCGCGTCCTTCTCGCCCGGCGCACCATGCGCGTCGCACCTTGCCCGCGCGTTCCCCTTGTCCCGTGCCATGGCGGCCTCCCTTCCGGCCCCTGGGTCATATACCCCCAGGGGGTTCCTCTCACTGCAGTGAGACTATACCCCCAAGGGGTACCTGTCAACGGGCGAGAGGGGCGAGGGCCCTCTGCCCACACACGCCGCACACATCGACCGCATGCCGTCGCGCAAGGCCGGGCGCGGCGAACCGTATAATCTGTTGCAGCAGTCTGCCGCGCGGCGGCCTGCGCACACGCACCAGCACAGCACGCACCGGCACGCAAAAGGAGCGACGCATGAGCTTTCTTCCCGTCAACAAGCAGGACATGGCCGAGCGCGGCTGGGACCAGTGCGACTTCGTGTTCGTGTGCGGCGACGCATACGTGGACCACTCGTCGTTTGGCATGGCCATCATCACGCGCACGCTGGAGGCGCACGGCTACAAGGTGGGCGTCATCTGTCAGCCGGACTGGCGCGACCCCGCGAGCGTGCAGGTCCTGGGCCAGCCGCGCCTGGCGTTTCTGGTGTCCTCCGGCAACATGGACTCCATGGTCAACCACTACACCGTGGCAAAGCGGCGGCGCTCCACGGACTTCTACTCGCCCGGCGGCAAGATGGGCCTGCGCCCGGACCACGCCACCGTGGTGTACTCGAACCTCGCCAGACGCGCATACCGCCACGTGCCCATCGTGCTGGGCGGCATCGAAGCGTCGCTTCGGCGCCTTGCCCACTACGACTACTGGAGCGACTCGCTCAAGCGCTCCATCCTGCTCGACAGCGGCGCCGACCTGCTAATCTACGGCATGGGCGAGCTGTCCGTGGTCGAGGTGGCAGACGCGCTCGATTCCGGCCTGCCCGTGAGTCAGGTCACGTGGATCCACGGCACCGTGTACCGGACGCGCAGCATCAAGGACGTGGACCGGCCGCTCATGCTTCCCACCTGGGACCAGATGCAGGCGGACAGGCTGGCGTACGCGCGCAGCTTTGGCACGCAGGGCAAGAACCTGGACCCGTTCAGCGCGCGCACCCTGGTGGAGGAGTACCCCCACAACGTATACGTGGTGCAGAACCCGCCGACCATGCCGCTCACCACCCAGCAGATGGACGAGACGTACGAGCTCCCGTACGAGCGGACCTACCACCCCATGTACGAGGCCGCTGGCGGCGTCCCCGCCATCAAGGAGGTCAAGTTCTCCATCGCGAACAACCGCGGCTGCCTGGGACAGTGCAGCTTCTGCGCGCTCAACTTCCACGAGGGCCGCATCATCCAGAGCCGCAGCCACGAGTCCATCCTGCGCGAGGCGCGCCTGATGACCCAGGACCCGGACTTCAAGGGCTACATCAACGACCTATCGGGCCCCACGGCTGACTTCCGCATCCCCGCGTGCCAGAAGCAGCTGAGGCACGGCGCCTGCCCCAACCGGCGCTGCCTTGCGCCCGAGCCCTGCCCCAACCTCCGCGTCACCCACGAGGACCTGGTCCAGCTCCTGCGAGAGCTGCGCGCCGTCCCCGGCGTCAAGAAGGTCTTCATCCGCAGCGGCATCCGCTTCGATTACGCCATGCTCGACCCCGACCACACCTTCATCAAGGAGCTTGCGGAGTACCACACCTCCGGCCAGCTGCGCCTTGCCCCCGAGCACATCTCGGACCAGGTGCTCGAGATCATGGGCAAGCCCCACAACCACATGTACGAGGACTTCTGCAAGGAGTTCGAGAAGTACAGCCGCCAGGCCGGGAAGGAGCAGTACGTGCTGCCCTACCTCATGAGCAGCCACCCGGGCTCCACCATGCGCGAGGCCGTGAGGCTCGCGGAGTTCTGCCGAGACCTCGGCTACAACCCCGAGCAGGTAAGCGACTTCTATCCCACGCCGTCCACGGTGTCCACCTGCATCTTCTATACCGGCGTGGACCCGCGCACCATGGAGCCGGTCTACTGTCCCACCAACCCGCACGAGAAGGCCATGCAGCGCGCGCTGATCCAGTACCGCAACCCCAAGAACTACGACCTGGTGGTGGAGGCCCTGCACACGGCCCACCGCGAGGACCTCATTGGCTACGGCCCCAAGTGCCTGGTGCGCCCGGACGGCCCGTGGCACAGCAAGGACGACGCCCCCGGCGGCAGGCGCCACGGCAAGGGCAGTGGGTCCGGCAAGCGCGGCGGCAAGGCCGCCGGCAGGGGCGGCGCACAGGGAGGCGGCAAGGGCAAGGGACGTCCCTCGGCCCACGCAGGCAGCACGCCAGGCGGCAGGCATGGCAAAGGCACCCGCGGCGGCACCCCCACGCCGCATGGCAGCGGCACGTACGCCTCCCGCGGTCGTCATCCCGGCAGGCGCCAGGGTCGTTAGGCCACCAGACGCCCCGCCCCTACGCCCGCCTGATGGCGTCGCGCAGCGTCTGCATGTCCAGGTCCACGCTCGCTATCTCGTCCGCACAGCGCTTCAGCTCCTGCGTGAGCAGCGCCTGGTTCTTCACGGACTTCTTGTACTTCATCTTGTGCTCGAGCGTCGCCCAGAAGTCCGTGGCGACGGTGCGGATCTGGATCTCGCACGAGGGGAGAAACGCCGCAGCCCCGCTCGTAAACCTCACGTTCATGTGATAGCTCCGGTAGCCGTTCGGCTTCGGGTTCTTTATGTAGTCCTTCGTGCGCAGCACCTCGACCTCGGGCTGGCTCTCGATCCAGCGCACCGCGGCATACACGTCGTCCTCAAACGCGCAGATGATCCTCAGGCCCAGGATGTCCTGCACGCCCGCGTCGATCGCCGCGGCAAGCGACGATCCGTCGCCACCCTTGCGCCGCACCTTATCCACCAGGCTCTCCGGCGACTTGATGCGAGAGGTGTAGTACACCACGGGCTTCAGGTCGTCGGAGTTGCCCTCCGTGCAGGCAAAGCCCTCGGCCAGGTCGTTCAGCTGCTCGAGCCCCTCCCGCAGCCGCGGCAGGTCCTTCCCATAGAAGCTCTCCAGCTCGGCCTCGCTCTCCGCATGGCACCTGCCCGCCAGCACGCGGCCGGCGGCGCCCTTCTCGTCAGCGCTCATCGCTACCTCCCTCGGTCTCGTGCCTCCACGCGCGCTGCGTGGGGTCTCGCGTCGTCGGCAGCGTCACGGTCATCGTGACGGAGCCTCCGTCCGCCTCGGCCTCCGCGTGCACCTTGCCGCCGTGCGCCCGGGCCACGGCCTCCACCATCGAGAGCCCGATCCCATAGCCGCCCGCCTCGTGGGTCCTGGCCCTGTCGGACTGGTAGAACCTCCCAAACCAGCGGCCAACCTCCTTCGGGTCCACCCCCTCGGTGGCGTTCCTCACGCTCAGCTCCGCCTGGTGCAGGCGCCGCTCGAGCCGCACCTCGATGGCGCCGCCGTCCACGGAGTACTTCAGCGCGTTGTCGATGAGCGCACCGACCATGCGCTGCAGGTACTGCTCGTTGCCCCGCACGTAGATGCCGCCGCACACGTCGCTTGCCAGCGGGTGGTCCTCCGTCAGCGTCCTCGACTTGAAGCCGCGCGCCTCCCGGGACACCACGTCGGAAAGGTTCACCACGCCGGCGCCGCGCTCGTTCTCGGTCGACGCGCGCGAGAGCACGATCAGGCTCTCCGTCAGCCCACTCATGACGTCCACCTGGCTCTTGATGTCGTCGATCCACTCGCTCTTACCCACGTCCATCGCCAGGACGTCCGCGTCCGCGCTGATGATGGAGAGCGGCGTGCGCAGGTCGTGCCCCGCGTCTATCACAAACTGCCGCTGGCTCTCGTGCGCGCGCACGATGGGCTGCACGATCCGCTTCGACAGCAGCAAAAAGATCACGGTCACCACCACGACGCCCGCACCATAGATCCGCAGTTCGGACACGATGCTCGCGCTCAGGGTCTCCAGCTGCCTCGTGCGGTCGAGAAGGACCACGACCTTTGTCCCGTCCTTCTCGGCCCTCACGCCGTAGCGGAACCTCCCCACATAGCCCCGGTCGGCGCCACGCGCGAGCGCGCGCCCCACCATGGCCCGCGCCTCGTCCTCGTCGATGGTCGCTACGTGGTCGAGGTTCGTCTCCACCAGCGTCCCGTCGGACGCCACGCGCGCCACCAGGTAGCGCATCTCGTAGAAGCCCTCGATCGTGCTGTTCGAATACCTGGAGGGGTCCTTCGGGAGCTCTCCCCCCTCCTCGACGATGGTGTCGATCGACTTGTCCGCGTCCGCGTCCACCTGGGCGCGGCGCGTCATGTACGTCCCCAGGAACATGACGCCCAGCAGCACCACAAGAGAGGCGAGCACGCTCAGCGTCAGCTGTATGCGCAGCCTACGCTCCAACGGTCTCGACCATCCTCCAGCCGTCGCGGTCCGAGCCCTCCACCTTCACGCACGAGCCCAGCGCGTCGAGCTTGCCGTTCAGGTAGCTCGCGTACAGCTCCACCTCGCCATCGAGCGCCTCGCCGTCCCACACGCGCTCCCTCAGCCAGTCCGTGTCCACGGCCTTCCCGCCCGCGTGCGCCAGAAGCGCAGCCATCTGGGCCTCGCGCTGGTTCACGCCCAGGGAGGCCGTCCGCGTGGTCAGCGTGGAGGAGTCCTCCTCTATCACCAGGTCGCCAAAGCGCACCTTCGACGACGCCCCGGACCTGTGCCGAGCGGCGGCGCGTATGCGCGCCACGAGCTCGCGGCTGTCGTACGGCTTCGTGATGTAGTCGTCCGCGCCGTCAGCCAAGCCGGCGACCTTGTCGTCCACCTGCGTCTTCGCGGTCAGCAGTATCACGGGAACGTCGTTGCCCTCCGCACGGACGCGTCGCAGCACCTCGAGGCCGTCCAGCCCCGGCATCATGATGTCCAGCACGGCGACGTCAAAGTACCCGCGGTCGAGCGCGTCGAGCGCCTCCAGGCCGTCGTGGGCCACCTCCACGGCAAGGCCGTTCTTCTCCAGGATCACCTCGGTCGCACGGGCCAGCCGCACGTTGTCCTCCGCAAGCAGTACACGCATGACAATCCCTTCGTCGCGCGGGTGGCCCCGCCGCATCGCGGAGGGCAGGGCGTCCGCGTGGACGCCACCCGCATGGCTATGGTACCCATAAGCGCGCGCGGGCCGCCGCGCGCCCGCTCGCCGACGCCCACGTATGAAACGCGGGCGCACATAGCTGTACGCCCGCTGAAACAGCCTACCCTGGCATGCCTTGGCGCATCCGGTCCCCGCGCGGCCAACCCCCGCGCCGCCGGCCGGCGCCGGCCTACTTGCCGTGCCCCTCGATCACCATGTTCTCGAAGCGATGCGACATGAACTGGTTCGAGAAGTTCTTGTCCACCCACGCCTCGAACTGGTTCTTCGGCGGAATGCCCTGGTCCCGCTCCGCGCGCCTCGTGAAGCATGCCAGCGTCATGAACACGTCCAGCGACAGGTACGCCGCAAGTATCAGCACGAAGATTACCTGGCGGCGCGTGGTGGGCTCGCCAATGAGCCCCAGAAGCCACGGCGTGATCACGTTTGCCCAGACAAGCCCCAGCGCGCCCCAGAAGAACAGGAACGGCCACGCCACCCACTTCGTGATGCAGCCGGGAACGGTCGTGTAGTCCCACGACACCGCGCCCATGAACGTCTCCATGCCCCAGCCGGTCAGCTGCTCAAGCAGGCCGCCCACGACCATGGACACCAAAAAGATCATCCACCACTTCGCCTTCTTGCGGCGCAGCTTGAGCGATATCAGCGTCAGCAGCACGGCGCCCACGCCGTAGAGCGGCGAGAAGGGCCCCCATACCAGGCCGTAGCGCCCCTCCGTGAGCCCAAGCGTCGCGAACATCCACAGCTGCTCGAGCAAGAGCCCGCCCACGGAGCCGACGACGAACAGGATGACCACCTGGTACCAGCCAATGCGCATGTGGTCCACGCGGTCGTCGCGCACGACCCGCTCGCGCTGCGCAAGCAGGTGCAGCTGGGCCCTGGACAGCTTCAGCGGCTTGCCTATGAGCTCGCGGTAGCCCTTCAGGCGGTAGTAGTAGTCCAGCTCCCGCGCCGCGTCGCGAACCTCCCGGGGCAGCTCGCGGTCCTCCGCCGCGCGCTGGATGGGCTTGCCGCGGCCAAGCCAGGCCACAAACCACCTGACCGCGAACACGATTCCCCTCACCACGAGGGCGAGCGCCAGGAGGCTCACGAGTGACCAGAACATGCTTGCGTCTCCTATCTTCCTGCCGCGGCCGCGCCCCGCCGGGCGCCGGCGCGATCCAGGCTAGCGAATCTCCACCGTCCGGCGGAAGCCCACCAGCGCAAGGACGATCCCCGCCAGCGCCAGCACGCCCAGCACCGCCCACACGTGCCCCAGGTACGCGGCGGTCGCCGTGTACTCGGGCAGGTTGTGGCTCACGCCAAGCACGCCGGGGTTCAGCGGGAAGTTGGTTATGTAGTCCTGCAGGCGCGCTATGAGCTTGTCGAAGAACGGTATGGGGAGCCCGCCCGCGGGAGAAGAGCTCACCTCGCCGTTCACCTGCCCCGTCACCTGCAGCGACACCTGCCGCATGATCTTCTTGACCGAGGTCTCCGCCTTCCACGACAGCGCGTCGATGTCGAAGATCGTGCCCAGGCCGGAAAGGCCCCATCGCACGATGGTCGTCTCGCGCAGCGGTCGCACCGCATCGGGCAGGCCAAACAGCGTCTCGGACATGATGAGCTCGTATATCAGGATGAACGGCGCCACGGTCAGGGCCTGCTGCGACGTGCGCACGATGGCCGAGACCCCCAGCCCCAGCATCTGCGCCGCAAACGTGATCAGGAAGAGCGTGACCAGGTACTCCGGCATCGCGGGCGCAAGCAGCGCCTTCGTCTGCGCGGGAAACTCGATTATCGACGTCGTCATCCAATACAGGACGCCCGTTTGGAGAAGTGCGTGCACGGCCTGCCACACCACGTTCGCGAACACGAAGCTGAACGAGTTGAGGCCCGAGAACTTGTCGCGCTCAAGCACGTCGCGTGCGTCGCAGATGCACAGGATGGAGTCGAACAGGCCCATCCACAGGCAGCAGCACACCACTATGAAGAAGCCCACCTTCGCGTTCTCGTAGTAGTCGAACATGCGGTAGCGTATGACCCACGCCGCAAGCGAGCTGATGATGAGGGCGGACGCGCCCATCATCAGCTCGGACCTCTTGTTGAACGACTCCCTGGCAAGCATGGCGACCTGCCCAAAGAAGCTCAGGCTCATCAGCAGATGCCTCCCAGCTCGTCCGGATGGTCCCGACGCCACTCCTCGAAGCGCCTGATGAACGGGTACGGGTCCTTGTCCATGAGGGTGTATATCTCGCGCGTGGAACGGGTGTCGAAGTACTCGAACAGCTTGTCCGGCGTGCCATAGAAGCAGACCTTGCCGTGCGCGAGGAAGCAGATCTTGTCGAACAGCTGGATGTTCTCGTAGTCGTGGTTGATCACGAGCGCCGTCATGCGCCGGTTGTGGACCAGGCTGTGCAGCACCGCAACCAGGTTGCCGGAGTCCCCGGGGTCCAGGCCGGACGTCGGCTCGTCCAGCACGAGGCCGTCCGGGAACGAGAGGAGCTCGCACGCCACGGACACGCGGCGCTTCTCGCCGCCCGAGCACTTGCGTATGAGGGTGCGGCGCACCTTCTGCAGGCCAAGCTCGCGCACGACGCGGTCCACCCGCTCGCGCGCCTTCTGCCGGGGAAGGTGCTTCACGGCGCGCGCGTAGAAGTCCAGCTGCTGGGCCACGGTCAGGTTCTCGTGCACGAGGTTGCGCTGCGGCACGAAGCCCAGGCGGCCGCCAAACACCACGCGGCCGCACGTGGGCTTGAGCGTGCCCAGGATGATGCTGCCCAGCGTGGACTTGCCGCCGCCGGAGCTGCCCACGATGGCCACGAGCTCGCCGCCCTTGATGGTGAGGGTGATGTCGTCCAGCACAACCTTGCGCCCGAAGCTGCGGCTCACGTGGTCGAGCACGATGTTGCCGCCGCGCACGGAGCCGGCGTCCTCCGACTCCGAGCCCTCGGCGAGCGCGCGCTCGCACTCCGCCATCTCCTCGCGGGCGTCCTCGCGGCCAAGCTCCAGCGCGCGGGCGAAGAGCTTCCGGGCAAGGTCGTAGTCCTGCTCCACGAACATGCCCGTGCCGTAGTACAGCGCAAGCTGGAACGCGGCGTCCGCGTTGCCGTTCTCTATCGCGAGGCTGAACCACGCCAGGCCGCGGTCCACGTCCTGGTCCAGATACTTGCCGATGAGGTAGTAATAGCCAAGGTCCCACATGGCCGTGGTGTTGCCCGCCTGGGCGGCGCGCTCCCACCACTCGCGCATGAGGTCGTAGCTCTGCGGCACGCCGTTTCCCGCCTGGTAGCGGTTGCCCAGGGAGCGCATCGCCGCGCGGTCCCCCGCCGCGGCGCGTGCCTTGAGCTGGGCGATCTCTCCCTCCTCAAGCTCGGTGTCGTCCTCGTCGCGTCCCGGCGCGGAAAGCGCGTCGTGGTAGCTCGGCCTTCCGGCACTGCCGGCCGCCACCGCGTCTGCCGCCACTGCGTCTGCCACCGGAGCGTCGCCTGCCGGCTCGTCAGCCGCTGCAGAGGCCTCGGCGTCAGACGGCCGATAGACGTCGCCTGGCTCCTCGTCGCCGCGCTCGCCCTCGGAGGGCGCGTCTTCCCCCGCGTCGGTTTCGGCCGGCTGCGGCGCGTCCTTCTCGCCCTGGGCGAGAAGGACCTCGTCCCCCGGTTGGGCCTCCACCGTGACCTTTGGCTCGTCCGTGGCCGTGGCGTCCGCCGTCGCACCCGCCGCGTCCGATGCCGCGCGGGCCTTCGGGAGCGCGACCGTCACGTCGCCGGGCTCCGCGGGGTCGTCCGCCTCACGGGGCTTTGCCAGCGTGGAGTAGTCTATGTACACGCGCAGCCTCTTGCCGCGCTTGCCCGCCTTGCCGACCTTGCCCGCCTTGCCGGACCCGTCGCGTCCCGCAGCGCCGCCCTTCGCGCCCTCGGGGCATGCCGCCGCGGCGGCGTCGGCCTCAGGCGTCGCGTCCCCGCCCGGGCGCGCGTGCTTCTCGCCCTTGGCGGCCTTGCCCTTCTTGTCCTTCTTCTTGTGCTTCTTCCGCTTTCGCTCCGGCTCTGGCTTGCCCCAGTAGACCTCGGCGTCGCTCTCAAGCTTCTTCTTGCCCATGGCCCACCGCTAGCTCGTGATGATCGACACGATGTCGCTTGCGCCCTTGAGCAGCGTCAGCTCGTCGTGGAGGCTCTCGTACGTGTCGTTCGTGCCGGAAAGTATGCTCAGCAGCCGGTCACGCGTGCGGTTCAGGCTCGACATGTGGGCGTCGCCCGCGGCGCGCACCTGCTTTTCGCAGTCCTTCGTGATCTTCTGCGCCGTGTCCACCTTCTTGAGCAGCTTCGACAGGTCCTTCGCCGATCCTATGCCCGACCCGTCCGCAGGCACCACCTTCTGGAGCCCGTCGCACACGGGCATCAGGGCGTCGTCGCAGGAGCGCTTGCCCACGGCGGCCAGCGTGCGACCCATACGCACGTCGTCGCCAACCACGGGAAGCCGCGCGGGTATGCCCCACACCCACAGCTGGGTTTGTTCCTGGATCTTGTCCATCGCGGCGGTCAGGCTCTTGGACGCCTTGATGGCGGCCGGGTAGTCCGCCTTGCGCGCGGCGGCCGTCAGGGCGTCGTAGCTCTGGTTCACGTCCATCATGCCGTCCTGTATGGCAAGGTAGCTGCGACCGAGCGCAAACAGGTACGCAACCAGCAGCGCAAGCACCACCAGCAGGATCGCCTGCTTGCGCCGGCGGCGCGTCTGGTCCGCGGCGGGGCGGGGCTCCTGCGGCGGAATCTCGTCGCGCCCCAGGCCCAACTTGGTGAGGTGCTTGGCCATGCTCGCCTCCACGTGACAGATGACTGTGCGGGGCGCCGCGTGCCGGCACCCGCTCGTTAGGCTATCTTATCACCCGCGCCGGACGCGGCGCGCTGCGGGGCGCGGCGGCGCCACGGCAGGCCCTATAGCATGAAGCGGGGTGTGCGGCCCTCGCGCGTGGCGCAGGCGATCTCCTCCAGGGCCGCGGCCACGCTGTCCTCGTCGCAGCGGCCAATGTGGTAGCGGGCCGCCGCGGCCGCGGCAGGCGTCGCGTTCGCCACGGCCACGGAGTTCTTGAGCGCGCCCATCAGGGCCAGGTCGTTCTCCGCGTCGCCAAAGAACACCACCTCGTCCTGGCGGATCCCCATCGCGTCAAGCAGCATCGGCAGCGCCGTGCCCTTGTTCAGGCCGCGCGGCACCACGTCGCACCACGCGTCCACGGGCTGCACTATATCGAACTCGGGACACGCCTCCATGCCGCCGGTCTTGATCTTCTCCAGCACGTCCTGACCCAGCGGGCACGCGATGGTCGCCGCGATCAGCTCGTCCTGCGGCACAAAGTCTGCCAGCGTGCACGTAAACTTGAAGCGCTCCGCGTACGGCGCCGCGTCCGCCTCCGTGGTCGCGACGCACCACGCCGGGTTCGTCGCGTCGTTCGCCAGCGGGTACGCCGTCACGAAGCAGTGGTCGAAGCCGCGCACGTAGTCGCTCAGGCGCTGCAGCGCGGCGTTGTCTATCAGGCTCTTGCGGCGCAGCTCGCCGTCCACGTAGATCTTCTTGCCGTTCGAGAGTATGCCCGTCTGGAACGCGGAGTCGTCGCCGCCAAAGAAGCGCATCAGCTCCTGCGTGTCGCGGCCGGTCGCGGGGCCAAACTCCACGCCGGCGGAGCGCAGCTCGCGAATGGCGTCCATCGCGCGCGGGCTCACGCGCTCCGCGCCAAACGGGATGAGGGTGTTGTCCATGTCCGTCAGGACCAGCTTGATCATGCCTTGCCTTTCGCTTGGGTTGCGACGACCGCGCGGGCGCCGGGCGAGAAGTGCCGCCGCCCAAGAAGATAGCATCGCCCGGGGCGCAAACATCAACACTTCCGAAAGTTTTCGCTTTGCCATGGATGCCGGCACATAAATGGCTACCCTGTTGTGTGCAGGATTTCGCGTCATGCGACGGCGTGCGACGCTGCCGCCATGACACCAAGCGCCGGGAGGTTCCACATGCTGATGCCGCAGGAGAGCGCGCGCAGGCTCTTCTTCCCGCAGGCGTACGCGGGCGGCGAGGGGGCGCAGTGGTCGCGCCTCCCGTACTGGTGGCAGGACGTAGAGCTTTCCGGCTGCGGGCTGTGCTCCGCGACCATGTGCATCGACCTGCTCACGAACCGGAACCTCACGCCCCGCGACGTACTCGCGCGCTACCGCGAGGACGGCATGGACGGCGCGGGCGCAAGCAAGGTGGGCGGACGCAACATGAGCGTGCTCCTGAACGAGTACAACGCGCGCGCGTTTGGCATACGGTCCTTCCCCATCGAGCGCAGCGTGGGCGCGTTCAGGCAGGCGCTCGCGCAGGGCGACGTCATCTGGGCGTCGAGCTCCGACCGCCAGGGCACGCACCCGTGGCACTACGCCGACGGCTCCATGCAGCCGCTGGACCCGTGCGGCATCCAGCACCCGCACGGCCACATCGTGTGCGTCTGGGCGTACGAGGACGGCGCGTTCTTGGTGAAGGACCCCCTTGGCCCCAGCCAACTCTGCAACAACGTGCGCTACACGGACGACCAGATGGAGCGCTGGCTCGCAGGAAACGACCACCAGCAGTACCGCGTCTCCGCGGTGCGCTAGCCTCCGCGGCGCGCGAGCGTCCGCGCCTAAAGGTCGCGCTTCGTCAGGATCTCCTGCGGAATGAGCCCGCACGACTCCACCACGGCGCGCGCGTAGTCCGCCTCCTCGGCGCTCATCCCCTCGCACACCAGCGACATGTCCGGCACGTCTATGTTCGCCTGGCCGGTCGACTCGTTGTCCGTCGGGTCCGGGAAGCGCTCCATCGCGCGCCGTACCATGAGCCCATACGCGGGCGAGAAGGACGAGAACTTGTACTTCTCGCCCAGCTCGGCGCGCAGCTTCATCATGAGGTCCACTCCCGCGCGGTCGATGTCGCCCCAGTACAGCACCTCCACGGAGTCCGCGCCCAGCGTGTCCAGCAGAAGCGACAGCCGGTTGTGCTCCAGCACGGGCGTGCCGCCGCCCAGCACCACGGCATGCACGCGCTCGCCCAGGATCTGCGTGCGGCCGTCCTCGTACATGAGGTCGTGCACGTCCAGGTAGGGGTCCAGGTTCTCCGTCACCAGCACGCGCATGTGCTTGCGGCGGCGCGGCGCGTGGTACACCAGGTCCGGCTTCGGCATGGGCCTGTGGCGCACCACGTCCTCCATGCCCATGGCGCGCAGCAGGCGAAATCCGTCGCTGCCGTACTCGAAGAACTTCTCGTCCCCGCCCATCTGGTACGCCAGCTGGCGCCGCGTGATGTCGCCGGGCAGCATGCCGTCCGTCAGCACGTCGTTTATGGCCGTGAGCTCGCGCTCGTACATCGTGAAGGCTCCGGGGTGGCTCAGCAGCCAGCCGTTCATCCAGAAGCGCGGGTCAAGCGCCACGATCCTCTGGCGCGCCTGTGCGTCGGACTCGTTGCCGCGGCGCACGTACGGTACCTTCTTCAGGTCGCGCCGCGACGCCTCGCGACGGCGTGCGCCGCCGCGCCGGGCGGCCCTGCCGGAACGCGCGCCGTCCGCGGGCTCGGGGGAAGGCGCGGCATCGGCCTCGCCTTCGGCCTCGGGCTGGACGGACGCGTCCTTCTCGCCCGCGGCGGCATCTGCCTGCGCGGCTATCGGGGAGGCAGGCTCGGCGCCTGCGTCCGGCGCATCTGGCGCGGGCGCGTCCGCGGCGCAGGCGGCCTCCCCCGCGTCGCCTTCCGCCTCGCCTTCCGCGGGCCCGTCCGAAGGCGCGGCATCGGGCGCCCCGTCCTCGCGCGATCCGCTTGCGTCGCCCGCCGCCCCGGGCGCGGGGTCGTCCGCCTGCGCGGCCAAAGCGCCCGCGTCATCCGACGAGGCGTCCGACACCTCCGCGCCGGACTCGCCGGCATCCGTCTCCGCGGGCGCAGGGACGCACACGTCATACGCGCCGTCCTCGTCCGCGCATGGCACCAGCACGCCGGCGCGCATCATCTTCTTCAGGGCGTTTGCGCTCACCTTGTACTTGCCCAGGATGCGCTCCACGTCCTTCGCCGTGGCCCTCCCGTCGGGAAGCCGAACGAGCGCGCTCGCGATACCGGGGGCATAGCCCCTGTCCGCAGGCCCAAGCTCCTGCACCAGAACGCCACGCAGCGCCTCCGCGTCGTCCCGTTCCTGCCCCGTCATCTTTCGAGCCATTGCCTCGTCCTTTCGATGCGCCAGGCGCGCGGCCGATGCACCTTGGCACCCTTCGCCCCGCGCGGTCACGCACCATTTTCTCCCAAAGCACACATCCGTGCACGGCGCGGCCGTGCGCATGCCGCCCAAGCAGCGACGTCCTTGCGCGCGGCGCCGCCACGGCGGTGCTTCGTCATCAAAAAGCATGCGACGCAACCGTCGGGACGGCGAATTAATGTCCACTGCGGTCGCTATACCTCTAATAGTGACATTCGTGCTTGCACGTTTCCAGACGAACGGAGGAAATCATGGGCTCTAACACGGAAAACGACCACACCTCTGGCAGCCGGGACGCCAAGCCAACGACCAGCGCGGGCCACGTCTTCGAGGTGGGCTACGTGCCGCACGCGCGCGACGCCGCGCAGGTAGACGCAGCGCAGGCATGCTCCGCTGCCGCCCAGGCAGGTGCATCGTCCGGCGACGCGCGAGAAGACCCGAAGGCTTCCGCCGGCGCCCCGCCCTTCCCCGGCAGGGATGCGCCCGCGGCAGCGTCCACGGGGAGAGAGCCACTCCCCGAGGAAGAGCGGAAGCGCCGTCGCCGCACCAGGATCATCGCAGCCGTCGCCGTGGCCGTGGTCGCCCTGCTTGGGGGCGGGTACGCCGTCGCGTCGCACAACCAGCAGGTCGCTCACGAGGAAGCCGTCGCGCGCAAGGAGGCCGCAAAGAAAAGGCGCCAAGAGGAGCAGGCGAAGGCGATACGCGTGCACGACGAGTACGTCTCGAACCTCAACAAGGTGTACGGGTACATGATGGGCGGTGCCGTGACCTCGGAGACCGCGTGCAACCTCACCTCGGGTGTTTGGCATGACGCCATCTTCGGCGGGTGGGACGACGAGACGAGCCCCTACCAGGCAAACGACTTCAACGACGCGCTCAAGAAGCTGTACGAGAGCGAGAAGTACCAGGGGTACGTGAGCAGCATCGAGGACAGCAACGACAAGATCGACGACATCATGCGCGAACTCACCGACCCGCCGAGCGACTGCGAGAGCGCCTACGACACGCTGCAGGACCTCTACCCCGAGTACCAGTCGTTTGCCAGCCTCGCGACCGACCCTTCCGGGAGCTACACGACCTACACCCAGAAGTTCGAGGAGGCCGACTCGACCGTAAGCTCGAAGATCCAGCTCCTGAGCACTCAGATACCGGACGCCATCAAGTCCGACGACAGCTCCAGCAGCTAGGTCGGCCCACGTGCGCGGGAGCGGCGACCGACATCGCGACAAAGCCTAGAAGTGGCCGTTCCCGTTGTTGAAGGCGTCGTCCGCAGAGATCGGCTGAATCACGTCCCAGTGCTCCGCGAGCATCCCGTCCTCCACGCGATAGATGTCGCACACCTTCGCCGCGCCGCCGTTTGCGCGAAAGTCGCAGCGGAAGAACACGAAGACCCTGTCGCCGTCCTGTGCCACGGACATGATGGTCATGTGCGGGTCGAGTCGGAAGAAGCCCTCGGCAAACGCACGGAACCCCTCTCGTCCATCGGCGACCTCGGGGCTGTGCTGCCTGTAGTCCTCGCGCATGTAGCGCCCGAGGTCGCTCAGGTCGTGCCCGTTGAACACCTTGTCGTAAAACTCGAGCACAAGCTCCTTGTTGGTCATGGCCCATCCTCCATTCGATCGCGTCGGAGGCCGACAACGTCATGTGCGGGCAGCGCCCCGCCTATCGCCCGTCCGTGCCGCCGTCCTCCTCGCCCGCCTCGTCCTTCTCGGCGTCGCCGCCGGCGTCGGCCTCGGCCTTCGCGGACTTTCTCGTCCTCACCGCATCGGGATCGACGCCCGCAGCCTCAAGAATGTGGCGAACGTTCTTCTTTCCGTTCTTTATCCCCTCGTAGAGAACGGCCGAGAAGAGCCCGCCCAGCACCATGAGCGCGACGCCGAGCACGAGCACCCACATCGCCGCGCTCTGCCAGACGTAAGCGTACACCATGAGCGCCCCCACCGCCACGACCGAGTACCCTATGCGCTTGTACACCTCGAGCCTCATGATCGCCTGCGTCTGCCTGTCCGCCTCCTGTATGAGGGCGTGACGCTTCTCATCGCTCATCGGGGGCGCGGCATAGGTTGGCTCAGGCGCGTCCGCCGACGAGGAGGGACGCTGCGTCTTCTTACCGCTCTTGCTCATATATCCTCCCTGAAGACACCGGATATGGGAAGCATAGCCCACACCCGCTTTGTCCGCCCGCGAGGGGCTTCGCCGATCTTTCGCACCACATGACAAGGCCGGCCTCCCGCAACCATGCGAGAGGCCGGCCGCCTGTGGGGGATTTCGCTCTAGGCCGCACGCTCCATCCCAAGTCGCGCGTCCCCAGGACGGCAGGTCCTGGTTTCTAGTACTTCAGCTTCGGGTCGAAGAAGCCCACGAGCACGCCCACGAACGCGATGCCAACGAGGATGAGCATGACGACGGTCGGGCTGATCTTCTTCTTGGTCATGAGCCACCAGCACAGCCACACGAAGAAGAAGTTCAGTGCCTTCGGGAAGATGCCGTCGAGCGTGTCCTGCAGGACGAACGCGCTGTCCTTCGTGAACGTGACCTGGAGCGCGGTCGTGATGTTGATCCACGTCGCCGCGACGGCGCCGATGACCATGGTGCCGACCATGACGATGGAGCTGCGAAGCGCCGCGGACTGCGGGCCGACGAGCGCCTCGACGGCGGCGCCGCCCATGGTGTAGCCCTGGTTGTACGCGTACTTCATGCCGAAGTACATCGCGACGTTCCAGGCGACGATGTAGAACAGGGGTCCGAGCACGGAGCCGCCGGTGGAGAGGCCGAGGGCGATGCCAAGGAGGATGGGGATGAAGGTGCCGACGATGATGGAGTCGCCGAGGCCGGCGAGCGGGCCCATAAGGCCGGCGCGGATGCCGTTGATGGTCTCGTCGTCCAGCGGCTCGCCGTTGGCGCGGGCCTCCTCGAGGCCGGCGGTCAGGCCGACGACCAGCGTGCCGATCTGCGGCTCGGTGTTGAAGAACGTGGTGTAGGTCCTGAGGGACTTCACCTTGTCCTCTTCGTTGTCGTACAGCTCGTCGACCACGGGAAGCATTGCGGCGAGGTAGCCGAACGTCTGCATGTGCTCCTGCGAGAAGCAGGTAAGGTTGCCGTATGCCCAGTTGCGGAAGCTCTTCTTGAGCGTCGCTTGGGAAATCTTCTTCTTCTCAGCCATTAGATGTCCTCATCTTCCTCGTCGTCATCGGCAGCGGCAGCAGCGGAGCCCCCAGCGATTGCGGGCTTGGCGGTCTTGACCTGCTGAATCTCGTAGTTGATAAGAGCGAAGAACACCGCGATCAGCGCGGACGCGATCAGGTTGCACTTCATGACGGCAGCGAGCGTGAAGCCGAAGCCGAAGACGACCCAGTCGAGCGGCTTGTTGATGACCTGCTTGCACAGGATCGCGACACCGACGGCGGGAAGGAGCGAGCCGACGGTGAACAGCGTCTTCATCGCGATGCCGTCCATGGGCAGGAACTCCTTCATGGCCTGGACCATGGGGGCGCCGGCGAGGCAGATCACGAACGTCGGGAGGAACGAGAACAGGATGTGACCGATCCAGGGCAGGACGAAGTCGACCATCGGGATGGTCTTCTTGATCTTCTCCCAGTTACCGGACTCCATGGCCTTCCAGCCGATGCCCTGCCAGACCAGGTTGATGGTCGCGGTGCCATAGAAGAGGACGGTTCCGAGGGTGCCGACTGCGGCGCCGAGCGAAGCGGCGAGGCCTGCGGCGGCGGCGGAGTTGGGGTCGAGGCCCTGCGCCTGGATGGCGAGGATGGACAGCGGGATGCCGATGTAGGTGACGGCACGGACGTCCGCGGAGACCGTTCCGCCCGGGGTCACGAGCGCGATGTAGACGAGCTGGATCGCCGCACCGACGATGATGCCCAGCTGGACGTTGCCGAGGATGATGCCGACGACGAGGCCGCCGACGAGGGGGCGTCCGAGGGTGTAGTTACCGATCGTGGTGCCGCCCATGCCGGGAAGCGATGCCAGGCAAGCGAAGATGCCCAGCAAAGCGGCTTGGAACACGTTAATGGTCATGCGTGTCACTCTGCCCTTCGTGTCTAGGATGAACCCTTACTTAAGGTCGAACTGATCGCGGAACTTAGGCCACTCGCCGATGGACTTCTCCTTGATCAGCGCGAACTCCACGGTGTAACCAGCCTTCGTGATATCCTCCAGGGCCTGTGCCTCCTCCTGGGTGATGGACTGGTTGTTGCCCAGCTTGACGGCGCCGGGACGGTCGTTGCACGGCCCGATGATGACGCGCTTGACGTCGGAGGGCACGAACTTGTTGTCGACGAGGATCTTCTTCATGTCGATGGGGTTCTTGGTGATGAGGAAGTACTTGGAGTCAGAATCGAGAACCTTCTGGGCCTTGGCGAGGAAGTGCTCCATCGTCCAGACGAAGATCTTCTTCTCGGGTGCGGCGCCCTTGTAGGCGGCCTTCAGCACCGGGTTGGTCGCGGCTGCATCGTTGACGGCGATGATGCCGTCGCACGGATACTCCAGGGACCACCTGGTTACCGTCTGGCCATGGATCATACGGTCATCTACACGCACGAACGAAATCATACCTACTCTCCCCTTTCAAAACTTGCGTACAGTTCCCCCACAGGCCCCCGCAAGGGGGTCTGGTCGTGCCACTTTGGTAAGCGCAATCAGACGGTCAGGCCGTCAGCATGTCTGGCGAGAAGGACCTGCGACTATGGCAGGGGCACTTCTCCCCTAGGAAGTGGAAATTGGATTGAATGGCTAGAGGTCGTCCTCGTCGTCGTCCTCCACGGCGACCTTGAACTCCTGCAGGGCAGCCACGCCCTCGCTCACGACGTCGGCGGCAAGGGAGTCGTCGTCGGCCTCGGGGCTGAGCGCCGCCGTGAGGACGGCAGGCAGGTTCACGCCGCCGAAGATGCGGGTCCTGGGCAGGAGCCCCGCCTCGGTGATGGTGTTGATGGCATTGGTGAGGGGCGACCCACCAATGATGTCGCCGAACAGGAACACGGAGTCGCCGTCGCCGATGACCGAGATGGTCTGCTTCAGCTCTGCGACGTACTCGTCCGCACCTTCACCATCCTTGAGGGAGCAGCTGAGCACTTCTTCACGATCGCCAGCGAGCATCTTGAGGACGGAGTGGAGTCCCTGTGCAAACGTACCATGGCTGACGAGAACAAGATACCTCATTGCTATCCCTCTCAACTGGGGCGATGTGCCCTCATGGCACGTTGGTCCGCCCGCTCGACACATTCGATTATCACGGTCGACCCGTTTTGTGTAATACTGTTTTTGCCATAGTTTTGTAATTTTTGGTTCATTCTCAAAATTGCACTAGACGGATAAAATATGAATATTTATGACAACGTTTCTGGTAACGTTTTCGATCCCACCCCGGACAGCCAGCAGCCCGTGGCCCAGATCGCACCCTTCCTGTGCCAGCTCTTCTATGGCTCTCACGGAATTCCGATTGCCGGCTGGTACGGAGAGGAGCGCATCTGCTGCGTCGGCCTCCCCAGTGACGTGATGCCCGACGCTCACGTCCTGCCGATCGCGCGGGCACAGTCCAGGCCGTACACGACGTACTCCACCCCGGACGATGCGATGTACGGCTACGTGCACGACATACCGCTGGGAATCGAGTTCATCATCGGCCCGACGTTTCCCCTGGGTCGAAGCGGTCTCGTGCTCGACCACTTCATGAACTTGTCGGACATCCCCACCAGCCGCCGCGAGGAGGTGGCGCCCATCCTGGCCAGGATTCCGCGCTACACGTACCAGCGCTTCTGCGCGCTTTGCGGCTTCCTGTACCTCCAGGCAAACGCGACGGTACCCGGGGCGGAGGCACTCGTGGGTGCAACCGACTACGAAGCCATAAACGAGGTGCACCGCATGGCGTCGCAGCAGCGCGACAGCTTCAGCATCGAGCAGAGCATGCTCATCCGCAACGACATCACGCGCCTCGTGCGCGAGGGCGCCGTGGACGAGATCTGGACGGGCCTCGGCAGCCAGTCGTACCTCGACAACCTCGTGAACGAGCTCTCAACCACCATGGGCAGCGGCAACCTGCGCATGGCGAAGGACGAGTTCATCATCGACGCGACGGAGACGTTCCTCCATGGCGCCATACCCGGCGGGATCGGCCTGAAGCTCGGCCTGCAGATGCTGTCCGCCTACGTCGCCAAGTGCGAGGACGCGCAGTCCGAGGCAGAGGTAGCCACCCTCCTGAACGCGATGCTCATGGACGTCGCGACCGTGGTGAACGACGTGCGCACGCCCACGGGCATCGGCCCCGAGGTGCGCGAATGCATCAAGATGATCGCGGACGACCTGGCAAACGTCCCCACGATAGAGCAGATGTGCCACAGGATCGGCTGCAGCACGTCCTACCTCACGAAGCACTTCAAGAGGGAGACCGGCCTCACCATCAACCAGTACGTGCGCTACCGGCGCATGGACGAGGCAAAGCGCCTGCTGCGCTACACCAAGTACTCGCTGAGCGAGATAAGCGACCTTCTGGGGTTCTCGAGCCAGCCCTACTTCGCGACCACGTTCAAGAACGAGACCGGCATCACGCCAAAGCAGTACCGGATCGCCGTAAGCAACCCGGACTACGAGGAGGACATCTAGCTAGAACAGGAGCATCCAGAGCGAGAAGAGCGCGCACACCGCGGTGACGCCCGCCCAGAACATGAGGCGGCGCCTGCAGTCCTCGCGCGCCATCACGAGGGCCTCTGGCGTGACGTACGGCTCGGCATGGCCACACTTGCGGCACTTGGCCAGCTGGTCGTAGCCCACGTTGCCGATGGCGCCGGTGATGTCCCAGAAACCGGGCTTCGCGGCCGCGGGGTCCGCGCCCTTCTCGCACAGGTGGACGTTCTTACTGCCGCACTCCGGACACACGCGCTCCGTGGGCCGCGCCGCGCACACCTTGCGGTATCCCACGAGCGAGAGCACCGCCAGCGCGGCAGACGCAACGAACCCCAGCAGGACGCCCCACACGAGCTGCGCGGACAGCACGACGAGCGTGACGATGGCGGCAATCACGATGAGGATGACGGGGAGCATGCGGCCTCCTGGGTAGTGTTGGCGATGCCGCCTATTATAGGCGACGCGCCGTGGACCATGGCATCTGTGGAGCGTCCGTGCCCATTCGTGCGGAAATATCTCTCGTATTGAATTGCGCTCGATTTAATTGTACGCTACTAATGCCGCGCGGCGCATGGCCGCCGCAACGATCAGATCGAATTGGAGAGACGCATGAAGGCAGCAGTGAGGTACTTCTCGCGCACGGGCAACACGAAGGCGGTCGCGGAGCGGATCGCAAAGACGATGGGAACCCAGGCGGTGTCGGTCGACAACGCAGACGCGGCGCTTGCGGAGCCGGTGGACGTCCTGTTTGTGGGCGGCGCGCTGTACGCATACGGCATCGACTCCCACCTCAGGGAGTACATCGCGTCGCTTGACGCCGCAAACGTGGGCAAGGCAGTCGTGTTCTCGACCTCGTGGGTGTCCAAGCACGCCATCGAGCTCATAAAGAGGGCACTGGGCGAGAAGGGCATCGACGTGGACCAGAGGACCCTCTACTTCCGTGGCCACCCCGGCGACGAGCAGCTGCAGATGGCGGACGCGTTCTCGCGGCAGTTTCTGTAGCGGAAGCGGTTTGGCAATAAGCGACCTGGAACGAGGCGTGCAGTGAGACTTGCATGGAAGGAACTGACATACAACTGGAAGAAGTACCTGCTGGTAGAGGTCATCGTGATCCTAATGATGTTCATGGTGCTCTTCCTGTCGGGGCTCGTGAGCGGCCTGGGAAGGGCGGTGTCCTCCGGCATAGAGACCATGGACGCCAGCGCCTTCGTGCTGGGCAAGGACTCCGAGAAGCTCATCACCGTGTCGAGCCTTACGGACGCCCAGCACAAGAAGCTGCAGGACGAGTACGGAAGCCGGCAGACGCCGCTTGACATCCAGCGCGCCTACCTGCAGAAGGCGTCCGGCGAAAAGAAGATCGACGTCACGTACTTCGGCATCGACCCCACGGGGTTCCTCGCGCCAAAGACGTACGCGGGCAGGGGCCTCTCCGCGGGCAAGGGCGAGGTCATTCTCGACGACGCCTTCCAGGAGAAGGGCATCAGCCTGGGCGACACCGTCAAGGACTCGTCCTCGGGCGTGAGGCTCAAGGTCGTCGGGTTCACGAAGGATAGGATGTATGGGCACGTCTCCGTGGCGTACGTCTCGGTGGACACGTTCGACGCCATGGGCGAGAAGGGCAACCCCATGTACCAGAAGGCCGTGCACGCCGTCGCGATAAGCGGCGGGCTCGCGGCCCACGTAAAGGGAACCGAAAGCTACACCAAGGCGCAGATCGTGGAGGCGCTCCCCGGCTACAAGGCCGAGCAGATGACCATCACCATGGTCGAATGGCTGCTCGTGGCCATAACCGCCGTGATCATCGGCGTGTTCTTCTTCGTGATCAACATGCAGAAGGAGCAGGAGTTTGGCGTGATGAAGGCCATCGGCACCAGCACCGCCAAGATATCTGGCACCATCGTGAGCCAGGTGTTCCTGATCGCAGCGCTCGGCGCGGCCATCGCCTGCGGCCTCGCCACCGCCATGAGCGCGGCGCTGCCGGCCTCCATGCCGTTCTACCTGGTGCCCGTCCAAGTGGCCGCGGTGCTGGCGGCGTTCGTGGCGATTTCGATCCTAAGCAGCCTGGCGTCCGTCGTCCGCGTGGCGCGAATCGACCCGGCCAAGGTCATCGGGGGTGATTTCCAGTGAGCGAGACGATACTGGGCATGAGCGGCATCGTGAAGACGTATGCCGACGGAGAAGAGCGGCGCTGCGTGCTGGACCACGTTGACCTGAGCGTGGGCGCGGGCGAGCTCGTGGCCATAGTGGGGCCTTCGGGCAGCGGCAAGTCCACCCTGCTCAACATCGCGGGCATGATGCTCTCCCCGGACGAGGGCGACGTCGCCATCTGCGGGCGCGCCGTTTCGCACCTGCCGCAGCGCGCGTGGACGAAGCTGCGCCGCGAGCAGATCGGCTTCATCTTCCAGAACCACCAGCTGCTGCCCTACCTTACGGCCGAGGAGCAGCTCACCGTGATACTGGGTGCCGACCGCGACGCCACGCATCAGCTGTTCGAGGAGCTGGGTATCGCAAACGCGATCCACAAGCACCCCGCACAGCTCTCCGGCGGAGAGAGGCAGCGCGTCGCCATCGCACGTGCCTTCGCCACCGACGCACGACTGATTCTGGCAGACGAGCCCACGGCCTCCCTCGACTCCGGAAGGGGCAGGCAGGTGGTGCAGATGATCCGCCAGGAGACGCACCAGCGCAACAAGGCCGCCGTCATGGTGACGCACGACCAGCGCGTGCTCGACCTGGTGGATAGGGTCTTCCGGATGGAGGACGGAAAGCTGACCGCAGCCTAGGAGAACGGCAACGGCGCGGGAGCGAAGGTCTCTGCGTACGGCAAGCTACAACTGATACGGCAATCGCCTCTGGTGGGCCCCAGTACGGGGCCCGCCTTTCTCGTATGCGCGCGGGGTAATGTCAGCCACAGCCGGAGCCATCTACAGTTCGCGACGGGCGAACGCGCGACGTGCCACCACAAGCGCCAGCAGGTACGCACCAACGCTCCCCGCAAGCCACGCTAGTACAAACAGCGCCGTGGCAAATGGGCTGGGCATGACAGGGCCACCGCTCGCATCCATCATGGCAACGCCGGAACCCGCAAGCCCCACCAGCGCGATAACCACCATAAGCGCAGGCACAAACCCTATCACACGGCCATGGCGCGCACCCATGGCGAAGTAGACTGCCATCTGGAAGCCCGTTACCACAAGCATGACCATCGCATCAAGGCACACGCCCACCACAAGGTCCGAGCTAAGGCGCCACGTGCCAAACGCCTGTGGCGCAAGGCGCGTGAGGGCCGTAACCGCCACGCCTACGAGTGCGCCAGCAAGAGTGGCCGCCGGCACCAGTACCGCAACCAGCAGAAAGCGCGAACCCACCAGTTGCGCCCGCGTTGCGGGCAGGCACAGCCGAGCCTCTTGCCAACCGCTGGCCTCATCCGCGTAGAAGAGCCCCGTCATACCGCTTACGGCCAGAATTCCCGGCGCCATGCACGCGAACATGTTCACGAGCATGGTGGCATCAAGGTTACGAACACCGTCTGAAGATCCCAGGACCACCGGTACCGACACAATCAGCATTACCAGCAGCATAGATTTGAGGCTGGCACGAAGGTTTGACCTCATGTAGCACCAGTCGCAGTACAGATACGCCTTGCTCATCACAGGCTCCTTCCCAGGACGACCAGCCGCATCACGTCCTCTATCGCAGCACGGTCGCACACCATGTCGGGATACGCGCGCACGAACGCAGCACGGTCGGGCACCAGCACCTCGCTCGTACCGGCAAGTCCGTCTTCGCGCACGCGCAGTTCCCCACGCGGCACAATTCCCTCGTCCAGCACGCGCTCCAGTTGGGCGGGCAGCAGCCGCGCTACGCCCATCATCTCGGTAAGCTCGTCCTTCTCGGCCGAAAGGACAACCTGCCCCTCGTCCACAATCACGATGTAATCTGCCAGGCGATCCAAATCGCCCGTAATGTGAGACGACACCAACACGGAGCAATCCGGATGCGCGGCCATGTGCTCGCGCAGCATCTGCAGCAGCTCGTCGCGAACGATGGGGTCAAGGCCAGCCGTGGGCTCGTCCAGTACCAGCAGGTCCGCGCCCGTGGCAAGACATGCCGCAAGCTGCAGTTTCATGCCCTGCCCGCGCGAGAGGTCGCTCACGCGCAACCCCGCCGAGACCGGTCGGTGCGCGCCCTCGGGCTGATGCATGATGCCCATACGGTCGAGAAGGGCCTCGAACGCAGCGTGGTCGAACGTCGGGTACGAAAGCGCGTACACGGTCGCGACCTCGCCAATCGTAAGGTAGCCGGGATACGGGCATACGGACGAGACCGTGGCCGTGCGCATGCGCGCCCGAGCGTGCGCCTCCTGCCCGGCTGCGGTGACGTCTTGTCCAAACAGCGCAACAGAGCCCTTGTCAGGCCTCGCCGTGCCAAGTGCCAGGCGCATAAGCGTCGTCTTGCCGGCACCGTTTCTTCCCACGAGCCCAACGACCGAGCCGCAGGGAACCGAGAGACAGACGTCCCGCACGGCAAAGTCGCCAAGGCTTTTTGCAACGTGGCGCAGCTCCAACGCGGTGGGTTCGCCGGAAGGTTCCATGGTGCGATACGGACGCCCCATGGTCGCCTCGCACTCCTTCGTTACCGCGCTCATCGTTCCTCCTCCAGCTCGAGGTCGAGCATCTCGTGCAGCTCTTCCTTCCCGATGCCTGCCAGACGTGCGTCCTCCACGGCCTTCGCAAGCGACGCCTCGACCTGCCGCAGGCGCTCCTCGCGCAGCAGCTCAAGGTTGTCCCCCGCCACGTAACTCCCCTTGCCGGGCACGGTACAGATGAACCCCTGGGCTTCAAGGTCCGCATACGCACGCTTTGTGGTGATTGCGCTTATACGCAGCTCCGCCGCCAGTGCGCGGATTGACGGCAGCTGTTGGCCGGCCACAAGCTCACCAGACATGATGAGTGAGCGAACTTGCGACGCCACCTGCTCGTAGATCGGCTTGTCCGAAGAGTTCGATATGACAATCTGCACGCGCGCCTCCCCTCTTTCACGAAAACTTCCGCCCAAGCTCCCACGCGGCACCACAGGGTCGCAAACACTGCTCTGGCGGGTATACTGTATATATCGTATATATACGCTATTGTCAATAGGGAAGCCATGACCGTAGCACGTCGCACCCAACGAGCGCCACGCTCTTGTAGCCCCGGAGCATCAGATAGATCGGTTCTTTCGTTTGCATAGCATGTAAATTGATACCGCTGCTGTACAAGCAAGCGAGCTACGCGCCAGGACGCCTTCCGAGCGAGGCGAGAAACGCCACCTCGGGCACAAGCACCATGACCGCCGCGCTGCCTCCGTTCAGGTTGCCTCCCATGCCAAGCGCCACGAGGGGAACCGCGAGCGTCACGAACAGCACCGCCAGCGACGTTCGCGCACGGCCGTCGAGTCGCACGTTGGGGCCGAGGAGCGTGCGCGCGGTCATGAGCGGGAGCGACACCATGACCACTACGCCGCACGCGCACGCAATCGCCCGGGCGATGGGACCCATTGCTTCGCATACCTGGAACGCCACGCCCAGTACCACAGCCGCTACCAGCACGCGAAGCGCCAGTCCAACAAGCGCCTCCATTGGGTCCGGACCTTTAGGGCTCATGCTTCCTCCTCACGCAAACGTCCCGGGGCAGGCATGACCGGCCCCACCCGAAGCCGCTAGAGCTCCACGGTCGCCGCGGGCTTTCCGGACATGGAGCAGAAGCGCGCCGTCGCGTTCTTGAAGTACAGCACGATGGTGTTGTCGTCGTTCTCGTCATACATCTTGCGGAGCGCCGGGTATGCGTCCAGCATGTGACGCTTTGCCTCTACGCGGTCGTCCGGCACAAGCTCGCCCGAGACGCGCCACCAGTCCCCACCGCTCACACCGCAGATCTCCGCCTTGGGGTTGGCGAGAAGCTGCCGGTAGACGTCCTTCTTCTTTCCGGTCTGGATGTACAGCCTACCCTCGAAGAGGTCGACCGTGCCGAACGGGCGAACGCGCGGCTGGCCGCCGTCGTCCGTTGCAAGGAAGTACGTGGGGGACTCGCTCTTGAAGAACTTGAACACATCGTTGATGTCTGCCATGGTGGGCTCCAATCCTCGGGACGTCAGTACTTCTCCTCTTACCCCAAAAGACCGCGCGTCGTTTCCCCAGAGGGCATGCCAGCCTCACGAGCGGCCGATATGGGCCGTCAACGTGCCACAGCCTGCTCGTAGTATGAAAAAATTGCGTATCTACCTGCGAAAACGCAGTGCCAAAAATACCAAAAATGCCAAAAGTTACAAAAGAAATCAAGGGAACCGGGCACCTAGACAGAGGAACGAACGCCAACTTATCCACCGATGGCCGCATCACGAGTAACGATACAATCTTGCGCATGGACACACTTACCGCATGGGGCTCGAACGCCCTGCTAGCATATCTTGCCGCGATCAACGTCGTCACCTTTGCGCTCTTCTGCCTGGACAAGGCGAGAGCGGTCAGGGGCGCCTGGCGCATACCCGAGAAGGTTTTGCTTGGCTGCTCGGCCATAGGCGGCGCGGCGGGAGGTCTTCTGGGTATGAGGGTTGCGCACCACAAGACCCGTAAGCCCCTGTTCTATCTGGGAGTTCCTGCCATGCTCGTTGTTCAGGCCGCGCTCCTGGCTTGGTTGATGCAGGAATCTGCTACATCCGCGGCATTCTTCGCAACTACACTGTAGCCACGCTTGGGCTTGGAGGTTGGAGGTCGCATGGTCCGGCTCATGGTTTGCTCTGACATACACGCAAGGATCGGCCACTTTCAGGACGCGGTGGTGGCCGCACGGGCCGATGGCCCCGTGGATGCCATCCTGATTGCGGGCGACCTTCAGATGCCGATGGCGGCCATCGACGAACTGAACCTGCCCGAACCCATCCACCTTGTCCATGGCAACAACGATGCCGCGCTCAAACCCACGCATCCGGCGGACGAGCTTGTGATTGACGTTGCCGCGGACGGCATCGCAAACGTGCAGGCACGTGCCTATCACGAGGGGGCTTCGGCACGCGGTGACGGCATTGAGCATCGCATCATGATGACGCACGGGCACACGTACCGCGCGCCTCGCCTGGTGCGGCTGCGGCAACGCGCGGCGGCGCTTGACGCGGACGTCGTGATCTATGGGCACTCGCACCGCTGGCAGGTGGATGCGGGAGGACCCTCGGAGGCTCTTGTGGTGAACCCCGGCACGCTGATGCCGAAGCCGGGCTCCGGGCGCTGCACGTTCATGACGATGGAGATTGACGGGCCGGACGTGCGCGTCGAAAGGCACGAGCTGTAGCCTTTCCGCCGGCAGGGGGCTTGGCCTAGGGCCGTGCCCTAATACCTCACGCGAAAGTCCTTCTCGCCCTGCGCGAGCGGCACCGCGACTTGCGAAGCGAGGCGGCAGGAGATCCAGGTATCCGGGCTGTTTGAGAGGTCCTGGATGCCGCGCCGGAACGCCTCGAGCTGGGAGGGCGTGCCCTGGACCTCGACGAGCACGTCTCCGTCGTCGAGGTTCTGGACCCAGCCGACGCAGCCCGCGCTCTTGGCAAGCAGCTGCGCCTGGAAGCGGAAGCCCACGGCCTGGACCTTGCCCGCGTAGCGCAGGCGAAGCCGTTGGGGAGCGCCCCCTTCCGCACGCGCGATGTCCTGGGCGAGTGTGCCGGCGTGCGCCGCGGCGGCCATCTCGTCTGGAGCGGACGCCGCTGCCTTGCGCCTCCACGGCCAGCGAAGCCCCATGCCTCCCCCTTCCGGCTTACGTTTTCGGTGCACGCCAACGACGCGCGTTGGCCTTGGGGAGAGTATTCCCCATGGCATGGTGATTGACGCGGTTGAGCGGGGAACGGTGGCACGCGGCCATGCAAAGGGGCGACGGCCACGATGGCCGCCGCCCCTTGGGGACGCTATGCCGCGCGGGAGGCTAGGCCTCCTGGTACGGCTTCTTCCAAAGCGAGAGGATCAGGCATGCCACGACGGAGCCGATGGCGAGCGCCGCGAGGTAACCGACGGGGTTGCCGATGACGGCGATGACCCAGGCACCGCCGTGCGGGGCGGGGCTGGTGCAGCCGAACGCCGCGGAGAGCGCGCCGGCGAGCGCGGAGCCGATGATGCAGGACGGAAGGACGTGGCCGGGGTCGGCTGCGGCGAAGGGGATGGCGCCCTCCGTGATGAACGACAGACCCATGATGTAGTTCACGATGCCGGCGTCGCGATCGGCCTTGGACCACTTGCCCTTGAAGAGCGTGGTGGAGAGGGCGATGGCCAGGGGCGGCACCATGCCGCCGACCATGACGGAGGCCATGACGAGCTGGCCGGAGGTGGTGCCGGCGGTGAGGGCGCCGGTGCCGAAGACGTAGGCCGCCTTGTTGAACGGGCCGCCCATGTCGATGGACATCATGCCGCCGACGATGGCGCCGAGCAGGATGACGTTTGTGGTGCCCATGCTGTTGAGGCCGTTGTTGAGCGCGGTGTTGATGGCGCCGAACAGCGGGTTGAGCACGAACATGACGGCTCCGATGGCGAGGGTGCCCAGAAGCGGGTAGATGAGCATGGGCTTGATGCCCTCGAGGGAATCGGGCATGTGGTCGCAGAGCTTCTCGATCCCGAGGACCATGTAGCCTGCCGCGAAGCCTGCGAACAGCGCCGCGATGAAGCCGCCGGAGACGCAGGACGCGGCAGCCGCCTTGGCATCGGAGTTCATGAGCGTGAGGTAGGTGAGGCTGTAGCCGGTCTTGGCGAACAGGCCGCCTACGAAGCCGGGTGCGAGGCCGGGTCGGTCCGCGATGGACATGGCGATGAAGCCCGCCAGGATCGGGAGCATCATGCCAAAGGCCTCGCCGCCGATGGTCTTGAAGAAGGCCGCCGCGGGAATCGAGGAGCCGTAGGCCGCCGTGCCGAGGCCCGGCTGGTCGACGAGAAACGCGATCGCCGTGAGGATGCCGCCGCCGATCACGAAGGGCAGCATGTGGCTGACGCCGTTCATGAGGTGCTTGTATATCACGTGCCAGGCGGAGTCCTTCTCGCCCGCGGTCTCTGCTGCCGTGACCGTGGTGCCCTCCTGGACGGGCGCCTTGCCGTCGAGGATGGTCTGGATGAGCTTCTGGGGCTCGTTGATGCCCGCGGAGACGTTGGTGGAGAGCACCTGCTTGCCACCGAAGCGCGCGCGGTCGACGTTCTTGTCGGCCGCGATGATGATGCCCTTGGCGTGGGCGATCTCGTCCGCGGTCAGGACGTTCTTCGCTCCCGCGGAGCCCTGGGTCTCGGCCTTGAGCGTGACGCCCATCTCCTTGGCCTTCTTCTCCAGGTTCTCGGCCGCCATGTAGGTGTGCGCGATGCCGGTGGGGCAGGCCGTGATCGCGAGGACCTCGGGGTAGCCGGCGGCCGCGACCGCCTCGGGCGCCGCCTTCGCGGCGTCGGCGGCCTCGCGCTCCGTCTCGGCGCGGTCGATGACGGAGCAGAACTCCTCCGGCGTCTTGGCGGCGCGCAGGGCGTCCGCGAACTCCTGGTGCATGAGGAGCTTCGACAGCTGGGCGAGCATCTCGAGGTGGGTGTTGTTCTGCCCCTCAGGCGCAGCGATCATGAACATGAGGTCCGCGGGCGCGTCGTCGGGGGCGTTCCACTCCACGCCGCCCGGCACGGTCATGGCCGCGAGTCCCGGCCGCTTGACGGCCGAGGTCTTGGCGTGCGGAATCGCGATGCCGTCGCCGACGGCGGTGGAGAACTCCGCCTCTCGGGCCAGGATCGCCTTCTTGTACGCAACGGTGTCGCCGATGTTGCCCGAGGCGTCCTGGAGGGCGATCAGCTGGTCGATGGCATCGTCCTGGCTCTTGGCCGTGGCGCCCACCTTGATTCCCTCGGGTTTGAGCAGGTCCGTGATCTTCACGTCTGGCTCTCCTCTCTTACGTGCGGGCGCACCCGGTGCGCCCAACGGAGCCGGCCCCCGTGTGGAACCGGCGTGCCATGCCAATGAAAGCGGTCGAGAAACGCTAGAGGGTCTTGAGCAGCGCCTCCACCTCGGGACGCGTCGCAAGCTTTGCCGAGAAGGCGCTCGCGGAGCCGGTCGCGACGCCCATCTTGAACGCGGTGGCGCAATCGCCGTCGCTCTCCTGGTAGCCTGCCAGGAAGCCGGCGACCATGGAGTCGCCCGCGCCCACGGAGTTGACGACCGTGCCCTTGGGGGCCTCGCTCATGATGACGTCCCCGGACTCGGGCACGAGGACCGCCCCCTCCCCCGCCATGGACACGAGCACGTTGCGCGCGCCCTTCTCCTGTAGTTTGCGCGCGTAGGGCACGACCTCGTCGCGCGTGGACAGCTCCACGCCAAAGATGGCGCCCAGCTCGTGGTTGTTGGGCTTGATGAGGAACGGGTGGTAGCGCAGGACCTTCACGAGCAGGTCGCGCTCAGCGTCGACCACGATGTCGATGCCGCGCCTGTCGAGCCTGTCCATAATGCGCTCGTACATGTCTGACGGGAGCATCGAGGGGACGGAGCCCGCGATCACGAGGGTGTCACCCCGCTGCAGGGCGTCGAGCCTGGCATAGAGCGCGTCGATGTCGGACTCGAGGATCTTGGGGCCGATACCGTTGATCTCGGTCTCCTCGGCGGCCTTGATCTTCATGTTGATGCGGGACATGCCCTCCGCGACGTGGATGAAGTCGCTCTTGGCGCCGGACGTCTGCATGAGGCGGACGATCTCTGCGCCGGTGAAGCCCGCGACGAAGCCGAGGGCGCACGACTCGTGCCCGAGGTTCGAGAGCACGATGCTCACATTGATGCCCTTGCCACCCGGCAGGATGTCCTCGTACGTCACGCGATTGATGGCGCCGGGCTCAAGCCGGGGCATCCTCACGATATAGTCGATCGAGGGGTTGAAGGTGACGGTGTAGATCATTGGTGCTCCTCCTCTAGGTCCACGATGTTGGGGGCTTTGCCGTAGATACCATCTGCGTCGACGTGGTCCGTGATGACGGTCGCCTGGTCGAACTGCGCAAACGTCACGAGCGAGACCTGGCCGAACTTGCTTGCGTCTGCCAGCACGTACGCGCTTTGCGCCTGGCGCAGGCTGGCCTCCTTCACCCTTGCCTCCTCGAGCTCCGGCGTGGTGAAGCCCGCGTCGGGCGAGATGCCGTTCGTTCCCCAGAACCCCACGGTAAAGTGCATGCGCCCCAGGGTCGCGATGGCGTCCGGACCCACGACGGCCTCCGTGACCGGCTTCACCGTCCCGCCAAGCAGGTAGGTCTTCGCACCCTTTGCGAGCAGCGCCTGGGCATGCGGAAGCGAGTTGGTGACGAACGTCGCGCGCGTCTCGGTCAGGTGCTCAACAAGAAGCATCGTGGACGAGCCGGCGTCGACGTACACGAAGTCGTCCGGGCCCACGAGGGCGGCCGCGTACGCGGCGATGCGCTCCTTCGCGGGCAGGTTCTGGGCGCGCTTCTGGGCGACGGGCGAATCCTGCACCACGAGGCGCCGCTTTGGCGCGCAGGCGCCGCCGTGCACGCGGACGATCTTGCGCTGGCCGCTGAGCGCGTCCAGGTCGCGGCGGACGGTCGACTCCGACGCGTCGAGCGCCGCCATGAGCTCGGGCGTGGTGACGCTCCCCCGCTCCGCAACGAGGCGCAGTATGAGGTCGTGGCGTTCCGTGGCAAGCATCGACTGGCACCTCCCTTTCACTACCAAGCAGTATGCACCAGGTTTCCGTCATTTACAATCATTTTCCGTCATTTACGATGATTGTTTTTGACTGAACGGTTACCAGGCGCTCGCGAGCGGTCAGGGCGCGCATGCGAGAGGCCCGATGCCTGCGTGCAGACACCGGGCCTCGGGAGAAGCCTACCTGTTGTTGAGGCGCCTGGGGCGAACGTAGTAGAGGGCACCCGCGACGCATGGAGGTACTTCTCGCCCGGCGAAGCGGCGGACGAGGGGTGCGCGGCGACGAAGGCGGGCACGGCACGCCGGACGCAGCGAATGCGGCACGGCGGACGAGGGACGCGCGGCCTACCTTGCGCGAAGCCTGAGGTTGAGCACCGCCGCCACGATGCCAAACAGCGCAAGCGCGAAGAACGTTCCCCAGGTGACGAGCAGCATGAGGGCGTTTCCCGCGAAGGCAAGCGTCGTCGTGGCCATGACGGCCTGGCCGGCACCCATGACCAAGATCTTGAACGAGTACCCGCCGATCGCCGCAAGGACGTCCGTGACGCCAAACAGCGTGAGCACGCCTCCGAGCGACTGCCCCACCAGCAGCACGTTTGGCACCTGGAAGCCGCCGGCGTCGGTCACGGCCTGAAACGCGATGCAGACGAGGCCCGCCACGACAAAGCCCGCAAGCAGCGCCAGGGGCATGGCGGGCGCCTGCGGCACGGGCAGCGTCGGCAGCGTGACGAACGCGGCCAAGGCGCCCGCGAGCATGTTCACCACGGAGCTGAGGACGATTACGTGAAGAAAGAGGCCGCCAACGCTCCTGATGCCGCCGGCAAAGCCGCCACCGTTTGCATGGCCGGCCTGGAAGGCGTCTGCGATTCCGCAGGCAAAGCCGTTGAACGGAAGGATGGAGCCGAATCCGCTGACGGCCGCGACCCTCTGGTGGATCCCGGGGACGTACAGGATGACCGCGAGGACCCCCAGGCAGAGCAGGGTGCACGGGGCGGCGAACGCCGGGCCCGCCACGGGTTCCAGCGCAATGCCTATAAGCTGGCCAATGATTCCGTACGCCCCTCCCACCAGAAAGCAGAGCGCGTACAGCCTCGCCCTCGACTGGCTCTTTTCTGCCATGATTGCCATCCCCTCCACACGCCCCCGCGCCTCACGCGAGCCATATTGATCCCATGTTGATTGACGCATCGATTTTGAGGGGACGAAGTCTCGAGGCATACGGTCATGCGTCCAGATTAAGGCGTCAAGGGAACGCGGCTTTCTGTTCGCAAGAACAAACGCCCAGGCGAGAAGTACAAGAAAGGCCGGAGGATCTTCTCCCCCGGCCTTTGAATTCAATGGAGCCAGCTATCAGACTCGAACTGATGACCCCCGCTTTACGAGAGCGGTGCTCTACCAACTGAGCTAAGCTGGCAACCTCTGGCTGCCTTAGCAGCGAGTATCAATTATACGGACGCTGCCAAATGATGCAAGTGCGAGTTTTGCCAATTCTCAGGGCGCACAAAACCACCAACACCACCAACACCACCAACGTCTGCCTCACTAACTGACAGATCGCGCTTCTGTCAGTTAGTGATGCTTCTTTAGGCCTCACTATCTGACAGGTCCCTCTTCTGTCGGAAAGTGAGGGCTCCCATGGCCTCACTACCTGACAGATCGCACTCGTGTCAGATAGTGAGCAGGTTGGAGGGCCACAAGCACCAATTTTCACGCAAAAGTGCCTCACTACCTGACAGAACGCACTCGTGTCAGATAGTGAGGCACCCGGGCTCAGGCATCCACGCTCAGGCGGCACGGGTCCAGGCGTCCGGCCCGCGGCGCCGCCTGCCTGCGCTACAGAAGGCGCAGCACCCCGCGCACCAGGCTCTCGAAGTCTGCCGCGTGGCGCTCGGCCTCCTCGAGCACACTCTGGTGCGTGACGGAGGAGTCGCCGCTCTCGTTCGCCGCAAGCGTCAGGCCAAGCACGTTCATGCCCAGCGCGTGTGCCATAATCACCTCACACACGGTGGACATGCCCACGTAGCTCACGCCAAGACCCTTGAGCATCGCTATCTCGGCCGGGGTCTCGAACGTGGGGCCAAGCATGCCCGCGTACACGCCCTCCTCCACCGTGATGCCGGCGTCGTCCGCCACGCCGCGCGCAAGCGTGCGCAGGTACGGCGTGTAGGCGTCCGTCATGCCAACGAACGGCGTGTCCAGCTCGCGCACGTGGTCCCACTCCGCAAGCGGGTTCCTGCCCGTCAGGTTGATCTGGTCCGTCAGGATGCCCAGCCCCTTGTGGGCGTTGCCGGGGATGCAGCCCGTCGCGCACGCGAAGATGATGTCGCGGCAGCCCAGGTGGTGGGCATGGCGCACGAGGGACGTGACCTCGGCCGCGCTGTAACCCTGGTACAGGTGGACGCGCCCGGGGTACACGACCACGGGAACCTCGTCGATCGTGCCGATGGTGGCCTCGAACTTGTGGCCGCTAATGGGACGGGCCTCCTGGGGGAACCCGTCGATGTCGTGGTAGTCGATGCGGCGGACGGGCTTTACCAGCTGCGCAAGGTGTCCAAGGCCCGACCCCAGCACGATGGCGACGGGATGCTCGACGGACGGCTTGCAGCTCTCGACAGTGTCTTCCGTAACCACGCAGATACCTTCTTCCTCGAGGAGGCGCGCAAACACGCCGTCGCCCTCGGTCAGACTTCCCGAATACGTACCATCGTAGATGACTCCGACCCCACACGAGGGGCTCTTTGCCTTCAGAACCGCAAGCGGCGCCCGGCTTGACTTTGCCTTCGCGAAGGATATCCGCGCGCCCCGCTCGAAGTCCTCCGTCACGTCCGTGCCGTCCCTCAGCATCACGCGGCCGTCGCGCTGCTCCGCGGGAGGGCGCGGCACCGGCAGCCGGCTCGCGGTCTCGGGACAGACGCCCACGACGTCCACCTTGGAGCACAGCTCCCCCACGGCCGAGTTCGGCTTCGCTCCCCCGTCGTACCTGCATGCGGTGCCGCGCAGGCACTCGCTCACGATGACCCTCATGCAGCCTCCTCCACGCGCGTCAGACATCCGTCACCTGATTATGCCACGCCGGCGGGCGGACGCGGCACAAGTTGGCTCCCCCGGCGCAGTCGCGCTCGAGGGAGCCATTCGTGACGCTACGTTGTCGCGCGTTGCGCGCGCCCCTGGCGCGGGGCGAGAAGGGCTAGGCGATCAGGCTGGAGATGCTCACCGTGGCGTTGCAGAGCAGTCCGTTCACGTACTCGGTCCACTCCTCGCTCACCTTGGTCTGCTTCTGGCTGTACTCCTGGTAGGCAACGTAGTACGCGGCCTGCGCGGCCTCGTACGTCGCGGAGTCGGCCGTGACCGTGTAGCTCTTCAGCGCGGTCTCGTACGAGCCGCCCTTGCCGCTCCACGTGCCCTTCTGGGCATCCCACTCGTCGCCGGCGAGGTTGATGATGTACTTGGCGTAGTCGGCGCTCGCGGTCTGGGTGTTGCCGTCGGAGGGCTCGGTCGGCGCGGTGGGGGCAGTGCCCGCCTTCGTCTTCACGACCTTGTCGCGAAGCTTCTGCATCTCGGCGGACTGCTTCACGAGGGCCTTCACGGTGGACTTGCTCATGCCGTAGCTCGAGGCGATGCTCGAGTAGTCGCTCGATCCAAGGGTGGACTGCGCGTAGGACTTCATGTCCTTATCGCTCACCTTGATGCCCTTGGCCTCGGCCTCCTTCTGGATGATGGCGGAGCGCGCGTAAGAGAGCACGCCGTCGACGGATGGCAGCTTGTACGTGCCGTCGTCCTGCTTCTGAGAGCTGAGCGAGGACGTGCTGTTGATGACGTCGCGCGCCGTGACCTTGTACGTCTTGCCCTCGTAGGTGTACGTGGCGATCGTGGAGTCGAGCTCGGCCTTCTTTACGGTCGTCTTGCCGGAAAGAGACCCGCTCGCGCCGCCCTGCGCGCCGCCGAACGCGAAGTAGCCCGCGCAGAGGCCCACGGCAAGCGCCACCACGGCGCACACCAGCGGCACCACGAACTTCGGGAGCTGCTTCTTGGCCTTGGGTGCCGCGTCCTTGGCGCCCTTCTCGGCCTTCGTGTCCTTCTCTTGCGACTTGTCCTTGGAAGTGGACTCCGTCATTTCAACCTCCATGCTCGGCCGGCAGGGCCGGCTCCTTGCGACATACGCTTCAGACTGTACCACGACCGGCCGCCCGCACGTCCACGCGATGCCCTTGCGGGCACTTTGCCCATACGCCTGCGCGAAAGCTTAACGCAAGCTCCACGCAAGGCGCGCCGCGCGTGGCACAAGGCGGGCCTGCCACGCGCGCGAGGCGTCGGGCGAGAAGGGCGCGGCCTCGTGAGCGCTACTCCTTCGCGGCGTCGATGATCTCCTGCGACATGGTCTTCACGTAGTCGCGGCCGTTCTTCGCGTCGAAGCTCACGCGCGCCACGAGGGCAGCCCTCACCTCGTCGGACACGTCGCCGCGCACGAACTCCGCCAGCGCCACCAGCATGTCGCGGTACTCCGGGTCGCCGTGGTAGCACTGCACCGCCTCGTCCAGAAGCGGCCAGACGGACGCGGATAGCCTCTTGGAGCGCGCGCCGAGCGCCGCCAGGAACTTGAACGCCGCCAGTCGCACGATGGGCGAGTCCTCGTCAAACAGCGACGCCTCGGCGCCGTCGAGCGCGGCCGAGGCCGCCTGCGCGTCCACGGCAGAAAGCGCCGTGAGCGCCTCGAGCACCTGCCAGCGCGTCTGGGCCTCCGGACGGTCGAGCGCGTCCACCAGGTCGTCCGCGTACGGCAGCACGGCGTCGGGGCTCGTCTTCGCGATGGCCGCCACGATGCGCGACGCCTCCTGCCTGCCACGGCGATGCGACCCGCCGAGCTGCGCAACCAGCAGCTCCAGGCTCTTCTCGTCCGCCGTCTTTGCTTCTTCTGCCATTTGGGCCGCTTCCTTCCCGTCTACTCGCGAAAACCGTCCACCATGACGGTGCCGCTCTTGCTGTCCTGATGAATCTCGATGAAGCCCAGCTTGGACGCCTCGCGCAGCAGCGTCGAGAACGAGCGGTAGCCGTAGCTTCGCTCCGAGAACTGCGGGCGCTTGCGCTTCATGGTGTCCTTCAGACGCGACGCCAGGATCGCGCTGTCGCTTTCCGCCTGCAGTGCGTCGATCGTCTCGAACAGCAGCTGGTAGCAGGGGTGCTTCTCCTTCGACACCTTCGCCTGGAAGTCCGGCACGCCGCTTGCGTGCACGATGTCCTCGTAAAACAGGAACTCGTCGCAGACCTCCGCCAGAAGCGGGCTCGTGGACTGCTTCATGCCCACGCCTATGACCGTCTTGCCAAACTCCTTCAGCTTCGTCACCAGGGGCGAGAAGTCCGAGTCGCCGGACAGGATGGCGAACGTGTCGATGTGGTCCTTCGTGAGGCACATCTCCATCGCGTCGACCGAGAGCCTGATGTCGGCGGAGTTCTTGCCGGTGTACGCCCGGTCCGGGATCTCTATCAGCTCTATGCCCAGCTCGTGCAGGGGCGTGATGGCGTCGTCGAAGCGCTGCCAGTCGCAGTACGCGCGCTTCGCCGTGATGCGACCCTTGTCGACCAGGCGCTCCAGGATGCGCTTGACGTCGGGCCTTGGTCCGGGCTCCTGGTGCCCGTTCCTCTTGCGCTTGCCAGTCCCCAGCGCGAGGTTCTCGTAGTCGATGAGAACCGCCAGGGAGCTCTGGCTGGATTCGTTCATGTATCACTTGCCTTTCGAACTCTTGTGAGAAGGGTGGGGGCCCTTCGCCCCAGACGCGCCCTTGGGGTCCTTCGCGTCCTTTTGGGACACGCTGATGACCTCTGGCATGGGGGTTCCGTCGCGACGTGCGCGACGCACGGCCTCCGCGTTGCCGCCTTCCGCGCGGCGCAGCTGGTCCTTATTTACCCCAAGCACCCTGTCGTGAAACTTCCACGGGCCCACGCTCTCGCCAAAGTCCATCTTCAGCGTGGCGATGGCGCCCGCCATGGCGCCGATGGGGATGCCCGACAGCAGGATGAGCCGCGTGAACCCGATGAGCGCGGACGCGATCACGCCCACGAGCACGATCTTGAGGTTCGCCATCCAGTACTCGCGTCTCGTGACGCAGCCGCGCGCGAGCTCGCTGCCGATGCGCGCGCCGATGACGATGCCCAGCAGCATGAGCATGATGGCGACTATCGCCAGCGCGAAAGCGCCCAAGCTACGCCTCCCCGTTCTGGCTCGCCCTGCGCGTGCGGCTGACCAGGCGGACCTTCGCGTCCCCGGTAACGGCGCCCTTCGCGGAAGGCGCGCCCTTCTCGTCCTGCGCGCCCTGCGAGGCCGCCGCGGACGGGTCCGCGTACGGGTCCGCGTCCAGAAGCGACCAGTCAAGCCCGGCCGCCGTGCCCGTGGCCTCGTCCTCGTACAGCAGCGTCAGCGCCTGCGTGCCCAGCTTGGAGCCGCCGATCTGGCACAGCACGTCGTACAGGTTGAACGCGGTGTCCGCGCCAGGCAGCGTCACGTCCACGTCCTCGGCCTGGCGCAGCGCCAGCGCGATGTCCTTGCGCATGTGCTCGCTCAGGAAGCCGGGGGCGAAGTCGCCCACCACGGACTTCGGCGCCAGGCGCTCCAGGGCCGCGGAATCCGCCATGCCGCCGCTGAGCACGTCGATCACCTGGTCGGGATCGAGCCCGGACTCCCGCGCCAGCGCGAGCGCGTCCGCGTAGCCCACCATGCACGAGGCGAGCGCCACCTGGTTGCACAGCTTGCAAGCCTGGCCGTTGCCGGCGCGCCCCAGAAAGTGGATGCCCTTGCCAAACGCCCGCAGCACGGGGAGAAGGACCTTCGCCTCGTCCTCCGTGGCGCCCATCATGAGCGTGAGGGTACCGTCCTCGGCACCCTGCTGCCCGCCCGTCACCGGGCAGTCAACGGCGTGCTTGTCCATCACGGCCGCCGCGTCGTGCAGCTCGCGCGCGAGCGTGGGCGAGCTCGTGGTGAGGTCGACCATCCACGAGCCCTTGCGCGCCGCGTCCAGGATGCCGTCCTTCCCCAGGTAGACGTCCTCCACGTCGCTGGGGTAGCCCACCATGGTGAACGTCACGTCGGCGTCGCGCGCGGCCGCGGCCGGGCTGTCCGCCCAATGGGCCCCCTTCTGCAGGAGGCCCTCGGCCTTCTCCCTGGTCCTGTTGTGGACCGTCACGTCGAAGCCGGCGTCCATGATCCTGGAGGCGATTGGGGCGCCCATGATTCCGCAGCCCACAAACGCCACCCTGCGTACGCGCACGAGTGCCATGCTGTTCCCTTCTTGCGTACGGTCCCGCCTACTGGGCGGAGCCGCCCCTCTTCACCTTGCGGGCGATGCGGTCCGTAAGCGACATCTTCTCCCTGCGGTCCGTGCCCCAGAACACGAGCGCAACCATGCCGGGGCCCACGTGCGAGCCCAGGATGGGCGACACTCTGCTGTGGATGATCGCTACGTCCTCGCAGCCCTTCTCCTTGCGGACCTCGCGCTCGAGCCAGTCCGCGTCCTTCTGCGCGTCCGTCGACACGATGGCCAGGGGCAGCGTGGCGTCGTGGGCGTAGTTGTCGCGGAAGTCCTGCAGGATGGCGCGAAGGGCCTTCTTGCGGCCGCGGCACATGCCGCGTAGCGTGAGGGCGCCGTTCGTGTCGTACGAGAGCTCCGGCTTGATGTCGAGCTTGCCGCCCACGTTCGCCGCGGCGGGCGGGATGCGGCCGCCTGCGGCCAGCGCGTCGAAGCTGTCGAGCGTGAAGTAGCCGTGCACGAAGTAACGCGCGTCGCTCGCCCACTCGTAGAGCTCCTTAGCGGAAAGGCCGTTGGAGGCCTGGCGCACCACCTCGATGGCCAGAAGCTCGCCGGCCGCGGAGTCGCACTTGTTGTCGAGCACGTAGATCTCGAAGTCCGGGTACTCCTTGCGCACCATCTCCGCTGCCTGGCGGGCGGAGTTGATGGAGGAGGAGAGCCCCTCCGTCAGGCCCATGTACAGCGTGGGCATGCCCTCCTGCGCGGCGCGCTTGAAGACCTCGTAGTACCTGCCGGGCGTGACGGCCGCCGTGGTGTAGTGCACGTCCGGGTGCTTGCGCATGTTCTCGTAGAACTCGTGCGGGTCGCTTTCGGCCCACATGTCGTCCACGTGCTCGCCGTCAGGCCCCACGTACGTGAACGGGATGACCTCCACGCCGAGCTGCTTCACGACGCCGGGCGCGAAGTCCGCCGTGGAGTCCACTATGATCTTGACGTTACGCCTCTGATGATAGGCGCGGCCGGCGCTCTTCACGCCGGCCGGAACATCAGGAGCGTCAGATATGGCTTGTGCCTGCTGACCCATCTGCTGCTTACCTCGCTAAGCCTGGTCGTCCTCTGGTTCGAGGCGCGGTTTGATGATTCCGTATCCACCATTATGACGGTGGTAGATGACGTTCACCAGCCCGGTCGCAGCATTTTCAAACACGTAGAAGTCGTGACCCAGCAGGTCCGTCTGCACAAGCGCCTGCTCCTCGGTCATCGGCTTCAGCTCGACGTACTTCTCGCGCACGAGCACGTCATCGTCATCGTCCGTCGGCTCGATGAGCTCCGCGAGGTCGTCCACGTGCTCCGGGACCGCGACGGCGGCGCGCTGCTTCCTGTCGATCACGCGGGTCTTGTACTTGCGCAGCTGGCGCGTGACCTTCTCGGCCGCCTCGTCGATGGCGGCGTACATGTCAGAGCTGCTTGCCTCCACGCGCACGACGTAGTCGCGCACGAATACCGTGACCTCGCACATCTTGCGATCGGGGTTGGACGGGTTCTTGTCGACGCGCAGCACGACATCGCAGCTCATGGGCTTGATATCGAACACCTTGAGCGCTTCGCCGACCTTGCTGTTCACGTGCTCACGCATGGAATCGGACACGGAGACCTTGCGCCCGGAAATCTTGATATCAGCCATCAGTGCCTCCCACTATCGCGTTTTCTGCCCTTTTGGAGCACTTGCGTACCCTATTAATACCCAATGGTGCCGACAAAAGCCCCTTGCATTCGACATTCGGTAGGATTGGCCGCCCCGCGCACCCGGCCCCTACACCGTGGCCGCGTTCGAGCCGGCCTCGTGTCCCGCGGACGCGCCTTCGAGCGACGCCTGGCTCGCGCCGGCGGAGTCGCCGTCCGTCGCGGTTCCCGCGCCCGTCGCGCCCGCACCGGACGCGCCCGCCGGAACGTCCTGCACCTGTGACGAGGCCGAAAGCGCGTCCATGCCCGCGACCCAGCGCCTGCGCACCAGCCCCATGAGACCGTTCTTCTCGACCGCGTCGTACACGGCCTTCACGGCATCCGCGAGCTCGGCGTTCCGGGAGGACACCGCGATGCCCTGGGCCCTTGGCGCGTCGAGCGTGCCCGCGAGGCACACCTCGTCGTAGCGGGCGGAAAGGTATGCGCCGCTGTACGCGTCGCACAGCACGTAGTCCACGCCTCCGGACTCGAGCGCGTCGAACGCGGCGTTCAGGTTGTCGTACGTCTTGACCGACATCACGAGGCCGGTCTTGGAGAGCGCGGTCTGCGACACGGAGCCCATCTGCACGCCGACGGACTTGGACGAGAGGTCGTCCACCTTCGCGACGCCCGTGTCGCCCTTGTGGAAGAACGCCGAGGCCTGCTCCGCGTAGTCGCCCACGACCGTCGCTCCGCCCACCTGGCCGTCCACGGCGCCCATCAGCACGTCGCACGTGGTGCCCAGGCCAGGGTTCGCCTCGTCCACGCTCACGAAGCGCACCTTCAGGCCAAGCTCGTCCGCGAGCGCACCCGCGAGGTCCACGTCCATGCCGTACGCCCTGCCCGAGCTCGAGCCCACGTACAGCGGCACCATGCTGTCCTGCGTGTCGATTCCCACGGTGAGCACGCCCTTGCTTATGGTCGACGTCACCTTTGGCGAAAGCGCGGCGGTCTTGGCGGCAAGCGCCTCGCCCACGCTGGCCCTTGGCCCCGCGACGGCGGACAGGGGGCTCGAGCAGCCCGACAGCGCGACGCAGGTTGCGAGCGCCGCCGCGGCGGCTACGGTGTTGCGGTGGACGGCTTTGCTCATCCCAGGACCTCTCCTCGTGCGACCTCAAACGTGTCCCACCCAGCTGACCTGGTATTTGACCCCACACTCGCGCACCGGGACCGTCGCTTCGGGGCTGCTCGGCCCCCCACTGTTGGCCCTCTCGCCCGGGAGGCCGGATGCCTCGAGGAATTACGGGCGGTGCGACTGACTTCTAGGACGAGCCATGCTCGCTCGGCCGCGCACGCCCGAGCTTACGTGGATCCCTTTGGCCTCGTCTGCCATGGACTAGGGGCTTTGCCCCGCAACCACAGACCTGGATGGAACAATCGCATAGTATACCAGCACTTTCGTCACGCCCTCACCACACGCGCGCGAGCGAGCACGCACTCACGGCCAGCGCGCCGCGCGCCAGCAGGGCACGCGCCGCCTCGCGCACCGTCGCCCCGGTCGTGATCACGTCGTCCACCAGAAGCAGCCGCAGGCCCCGCACGTCCTCCACCACGCCGACCGTTCCCGCGAGGTTCGCGGCGCGCTCGTCGCGGCCCAGCTCGCGCTGGTCGCGGGCCGAGCGCCTCGCCAGCACGTCCGCAAGCGGCAGCCCCGTCCCGCGGGCGAGAAGAGCCGCCACCCGCTCCATGTGGTCAAACCCGCGCCTGGCGTATGCCTCGGCCGTCGCGGGCACGAAGCACACGCCGTCGAGGGCGCGCTCGTCGAAGCGGGGGCCTCCGTCCGCGCCCGGCCACGACGACGCCTCTTCGAGCGAGGTCAGCATGGCCGCCGCTATCACCGGCGCCATGCGCTTCTCGCCCTCGTCCTTGTAGCAGGTGATCATGCGCGCCGCGAGCCCCGCAAACGGCAGGCAGCACACGGTGCCGGCCAGCTCCCAGTCGCGCGAGCACTCCGTGCACGTGAGCCAGCCAAACGGGGCTCCGCACACCGGGCACGCCCAGCGCTGGTCTATCCACGGCAGCGCGGAGCGACAGTCCGCGCACAGAAGCTCCCCCGGCATGTCGCAGCCCACGCAGCGCGTCGGCCACAAAAGCTCCGCCATCCCGCCCGCAAGGTCCCGTATCGCGCCGCCAGTCACGCCCCACATGCACACGACCCCCCCCCAACGCTTGCGCGCGGGGGGTCGTCGGTTTTGCGTCATACTACCACGCCGGCGCTACAGCGAGAAGAGCGCGCACGCGTTTCTCCAGCAGGCGTCGTACGTGGACTGCCGAGCGTGCCCACCGGCCTCGCGCACCTCCGCCAGCCTCGCAAGCGTGAACGCGACCATCGCCGGCTCGCACTCCTCGCCGCGCAGCGGCACGGGCGCCATGTACGGGGCGTCCGTCTCGCACAGGAGCTGCTCCTCCGGGCACAGCGCCGCCGCCTCGCGAATGTCGTCCGAGCGGTTGAACGTCATCGCGCCGCCAAACGCCACGTCGCAGCCCAGCTCGACGAACGGGGCCATCACGTCGGGGCCCTGCGTGAAGCAGTGCAGGTCGCACCCGCGCCCGGGCACGCCCTCCTCCCTCAGCACCCGCGCGGCCAGCACGTGAGCCTGGGCGCCGGGGTCGTCCGGGTTGTCGCGAATGTGCAGCTCTACGGGCAGGTCCCGCTCGTGCGCAATGCGCAGCTGCGCCCTGAACGCCGCCTCCTGCACGTCCGCGGGAAGCTCGTTGTACGGGCCGAAGTCGAGGCCTATCTCGCCCACGCCCACGCAGCGCGGGCTGTCGAGAAGAACGTCGAGCCTGGCCAGGGCATCGTCCGTGAGCTCCGCCGCGCCGTAGGGGTGCGCCCCCGCGACGATGCGCACGTTGTCCACGAGGTCGGGAATATCCCGCCCGGAAAAATCCGGCGGCACGAGACCGTGCTCGGCGCACTCGTCCAGGCGCTCGGCCGCACGCCCCACCTGCTCGTCCAGCCACGAGAGCAGCGCCTGTGCCGTGGAGAACTTCCGCGGCACCTCGTCCACGGGGTCGACGGGCACCACCAGCAGGCGAACGCCCGCCAGCGCGGCTCGGCAGATGGAGATGGAGGCGTCGTGCTTGCGGAAGCTCGTCAGATGGCCGTGGCTGTCCGCGATGGGGGCGAGCGGCGCGGGCAGCGGCTTCGCGCGGCCCTTCCGGTCGTGGAAGAGTTCCCCGTCCTCGAGCGTGAGGGCGTCCATGCCAAGCATCTCCTGCGACACGCCTACTCCTTCCCCACCTGTGACAGCGCGTCCGCAAGACGAATGAAGTCCTCGGTCGCGAGGGTCTCCGCGCGGGCCGTCGGCTCAATGCCGGTTGCGGACAGCGCCTCATCCAGCGCGTCCTTCGCGTAGCCCGCCGAAGACATGGAGTTTCGTATGGTCTTGCGACGCTGGGCGAACGCGGCCTCGATCACGCCTCTCGTGGCCTCGAGCATCGCCGGGGCGAGGGGCTCTCCCGTTGCGGGGTCGCGCGCGGGGTCGCGGTCGATCCTCACGACGGCGGAGTCAACGTGCGGGGGCGGCATGAAGTTACCTGGTCCCACCTCGAAGCGCCCGGTCACCGTTCCCAGGAGCGAGAGCTTCGCCGTGTAGGCGCCGTATGCCTTGCTGCCGGGCTTTGCGGAGATGCGGTCGGCGACCTCCGCCTGGACCATCACGACGGCGCGCCCGATGGTGGGCATCTGCTCGAACGTCTTCAGGATGATGGTCGCCGCCACCTGATAGGGCAGGTTTGAGACGAGCTTAGTCGGGGCGGGGTCGAGCCCCTCGATGCCAAGGTTGCGAACGGCATCCGTCAGCGCCCCCACGTCGACCCTGAGGGCGTCGCCCTCGAGCAGCGCGAAGCGCTCGGAGTCGCGCGCGCAGGTCTGTGCGAGCACGGGCGGCAGGGTCCTGTCCGCCTCGACGGAGCACACCGCCCCGGCATGCGGCAGCATGGCGACGGTAAGGGTCCCGATGCCGGGCCCGACCTCGAAGACCACGTCCTTCTCGCCCAGCTCCGCCAGGCCGAGGATGCGACCGATGACGGAGTCGTTCACCAGGAAGTTCTGCCCGAGGCGGTGCTTTGTGTAGAGGCCGAACCCGTCCAGGACCTCGCGCGTCCTGGACGGGTTGGCGAGCCATGAGTACGGCGTCTGGGCCATGGGGCTACTTCTTGGCCAGACGGGGGAAGAGCGCGTCGCCCTTGGTCACGGGAAGGCCGCCCTTGAGCTGGCCCCACTCGCATGCGGCCGCAAGGTCGTCGGTCGCCGCCTCGTCACCGTGGCTCATGCGGCGCAGCGCCTCCGCGGAGGTCTCGGGCATGAACGGCGCGAGCAGGTGCGCGCAGATGCGGATGGTCTCGAGCAGGTTCAGGATGATGTCCTGCAGGTCGCCCGCGCGGGCGGGGTCCTTCGCCACGTTCCAGGGCTCGGAGTCCTCGATGTAGTGGTTTGCCGCGTGGACCAGCTCCATCACGACGTCCTTCGCGTCGTCGTACTCGATCTTGTCCATGTGCGCGGCATAGCGTCCCTCGATGCCGAGCGCCACGTCCCTGAGCGGGTTCGGGCGCGTTGCCCAGCCCTCCGGGACCTCAGGGCTCTTGCCGTCGAAGTACTTCACGCTCATGTTGAGGGCGCGGCTCACGAGGTTGCCCCAGCTGTTGGCCAGGTCGGCGTTATAGACCTGCTCCATGCGGCTGAAGCTGATGGCGCCGTCCTCGCCGGGCTTGACGTCGGTCATGAAGTAGTAGCGGTAGCCCTCGACGCCCAGGAGGTCGATGACCTCCTGCGGCGCGATGGCGTTGCCGCGGGACTTGCTCATCTTCTCGCCCTGGCCGGTCTCCTCGTTCTTGACCATGAGGAAGCCGTGCGCGAAGACGTGCTCGGGCAGGGCCTCGCCGATGGCCATGAGCATGGCGGGCCAGATGACGCAGTGGAAGCGGATGATGTCCTTGCCAACGACGTGGTACTGAGCGGGCCAGCGGTACGCGAGCTCCCTCTTCGCGGCCTCGCTGGGGTCGCCGTAGCCCACGGCCGTCATGTAGTTGAGCAGGGCGTCGAACCACACGTAGGTGACGTGCTTCTCGTCGAACGGGAGCTTGATGCCCCAGTCGAAGCTCGTGCGGGACACGGAGAGGTCCTGCAGGCCGCCCTCGACGAAGGTGCGCACCTCGTTCATGCGGAAGCCGGGCTGCACGAAGTCGGGATGCTCGTCGTAGAGCGCCAGCAGCTTGTCCTGGAAGGCAGAGAGCTTGAAGAACCAGGACTCCTCCTGCACGCGCTCCAGGGGACGGCCGCAGTCGGGGCAGAGGTGCTGGCCCTCGGTGTGACGGTCCTCGTCCGCATGGGCGACCTGCGTCTCGGTGAAATAGGTCTCCTCGGGCACGCAGTACCAGCCGTCGTAGGAGCCCTTGTAGATGTAGCCGGACTCGCGCATGCGATCCCACAGGTACTGGACGGCGCGGGTCTGGCGCGGCTCGGTGGTGCGGATGAAGTCGTCGTTGGAGATCTCGAGGGTCTTCCAGAGGTCCTTGAAGTACGGCGCCTGGCTGTCGCACCACTCCTGCGGCTCCATGCCGTGCTCGCGGGCGGCCTCCTCGACCTTCTCGCCGTGCTCGTCCATGCCGGTCAGAAACTTGACGTCGTAGCCCTTGGCGCGACGGTAGCGCGCCTGGACGTCGCACAGGACCGTGGAGTACGCGGTTCCCAGGTGCGGCTTCGCGTTGACGTAGTAGATTGGCGTGGTGATGAAGAACGAGGGCTTGTCTGCCATAGTGCTGGTCTCCTAATGACGGAATGGTTGGCTTGCCGACGGCGCATGTCGCCGCGACGTTCGCGATGGACAATTGTAACTCAGGTGCATTCGCGCGGTTCGCGCAGGCTGTGGGCGCACATCTGCTCCACCTGTACGTGGGAGCGCGCGGGCGCGCCCATGGGACGACCCGGCGCTATCGCCCGCTCTCCCGCAGAATCGCGTCGTAGGCCTCGGCCTTCGTGAGCGAGAAGGACTTCGCAAGGCGCTTCGCGAGCCTGGTCTTGGGTTCGCCCTCCTCGAGGCCGGCGCGTATCGCCTCCTCGAGAGACTGGGTTCTACCGCTCGCCGCGGCGCGCCTTCCCGAGAGCTCCTCCTCAGTGGGGGCACCGATGACGACGACGCACTCGCCCCTGACCTCGTCCCTCTCAGCGACGAGCGCGGCGAGTTCGGGAGCGCGGCCCCGGAGGCACTCCTCGTGCACCTTCGTGAGCTCGCGGACGAGGGCGACGTCGCGGTCCGGAAGCACCTCCGCGATGCGTGCCAGAGTCGCCGCGACACGATGCGGCGACTCGTACACCACGAGCGCGCCGGGCACGACGGCAAGCTCCTCGAGCCTGGCCCGCATGGCGCCCGCCTTGCGCGGCAGGAACCCCTCGAAGAAGAAGTGCTCCATGGGCAGGCCGGAGGCGACGAGCGCGCAGATGGCCGCGGACGGGCCCGGTATGACCTCAACGCGCAGCCCCCTGTCGAGCGCCGCGTCCACCAGCCTCTGGCCGGGATCTGAGACGCCCGGCATGCCGGCATCCGAGACGAAGGCGACGCGGTCCCCCGCCTCGATCCGCTCGAGCGTCGGCTCCACCCTCTGGTCGAGCACGTTCTCGTCCGCTCGCTGAAGCGGGACGTGCACGTCGAAGCGTCCGAGTAGCTTGCTCGTCACACGCGTGTCCTCGCAGAGCAGGAGGTCGGCGGACTTCAGGGTCTGGATGACCCTCGGCGATGCGTCGGAGAGGTTTCCTATGGGCGTGCCCACGACGCTGAGCACGCCCGGCGACGCCGCGCTCACGCCAGCATCCTTCGCTCGAAGGATGCGAGGGAGATCCTCGCGTCCCAGCTCGAGAGCTTTCCGTCGGTCTTCCACGTCTGGTAGAACCACCCGTCACAGTCCCTGAAGGCATTGAGCTGCTCGGAGATGTAGACGCGCTCGAGGGCGATGCGCCCCTCCGGGGTGGTCATGGAGTCCGAGAACGGCAGGGCGGCGGACCACTTGCCGACCATGACGGGAAGGCCGCTCCTCCTTGCGGCGCGGAGCGACTTCTGCGACTTGTTGACGAGACTCCTCACGCCCGACGGACCGGCCGTCTTGACGCTGTCCGTGTAGTGGTAGAGATGGCAGTCGAGCCACACGTTCTTGTAGCGGTCGTGCGCCATGAAGTGACGCCACGAGGCCGGCTCGCCGGCGTCGGGAATGATGACCCTGACGTCGTCCCCCGCCTCGCGACGGATGGCATCGTAGGCATCGCGATAGTAGTTCCGGAGCCTGTGGATCGGGACGCCATCGGTGAGCGTGAGGCCATGTCTCACCTGCACGGCGGGATCGTCCGCCACCTCGATGCCCGCGAAGGACGCCCGCGTGGCGTAGCGCTTCGCGAGCATGCCGAGGACGGAGACCATGTCGTTGCGGTAGTGGGAGAAGTCGTCGTGGTTGCGCACCAGAGACGTCTGGTCGCTCGCGGAGCCTGGCGCGATGTCCAGCACAAGCACGAGGTTGAGGCTTATCTCGTCCGCCCAGTCGAATGCCTTGTCCACCTTTTCGATGCAGCCGAGGAACGGGCCGGCTTCGGGGCCGTCGTCCCCGAAGACATACCAGGGAACGGGAAGGCGGACGGCGTTGAAGCCACGTGCGGCGATATGGACGAAGTCCGTCTGCTTTATGAAGTCGGCCCTGTGCTCGCTCACGAGGTCGCGATAGTGGCGCTTGCCGAGCGAGCGGACGAGGCTCTCCTCGTCCAGGGCCCCGGAGTCCGCGAACAGGACCGGAGAGACCCACGGCTCGAGCGTAAGCCAACCGGAAAGGTTAACCCCATGTAAAGCCCTGTCAGACATGAATCCCCAATCGTCGCAGCTACGACCTTTGTTTTCGAGTATAACCGCTCCACTGGACGCAAGGTGCACAATGGCGTCTTTCGTTCGCGCCACCACGACTAGCCAAGATACGACGGCGGCACCTTCGCCTCGACGAACCATCGCGGCCCCTCGTAGTAGAGGAAGGTGTCCCTTCCCGCGACGCGCACGGTGTAGCGCATGCCCGTCCCTCCCGTGCGGAGCGAGTGCGCCTGCCGCCGATCGAGCACGCGGTCGATCTTGTAGCGCGTCCCGTCGTCCCATATGACCTCGAGGGGCTTGACCCGCCCCTCCACGTCCGTCTCGGAAAGGACCTCAACATAGTGCTTCCTCCTGTCGATTATGCCGTCCACAAGGGCTCACCTCACGCAAAGTACGAGACGGGATGGGTAAAGTGGTCGCGCTCGGGGTCGAGACCGGAGAGCCGTGGGTCGAGCAGCTCCGACGCACGCCTGACCGCATGGTTGCCGAAGCGGTGCCTGAGCTCGTCCATCGACTCGTCGAGCGCGCGCTGTCGCAGGCGTCTCTCCTCCACCCCCTCGATGTCGAGCTGCACGGGACGCATGGCCGGAACGAGGTTCGACGCGCGTACCCCGATTGCGCGGATCTTCTCGTACCTGAAGTCCCAGTCCGATACGAGGAGGCTCGCGGCGAGGGAGCATATCTCGGTCGTGATGTTGCTGGGACAGTCGAGCCGGGCCTGCCGGCTGTGGCAGGCGAGCGTGCGGAAGTCGCGACCCGTTGCCGATACGGTGCGCGCCATGAGGCCAAGCTGCCTGAGCCGCTGGGAGACTGACTCGCCCATGAGCCAGACCACCTGCCTAGCCGTGCGCGCGTCCTCCACGTCGAAAGGGCAGGTTATGCCATTGCCCACGCTCTTCACCTCCCGCTCCGTGTCCGTGATGGCAAGGTCGAGCGGTCGCACGGGACTCGCATCCCTGCCTTGGGCGAAGGCCTGGACGACGAGGCCGGGCTTGCCGAGCGTTCGCCTGACGAGCGCGGGGTCTGCGCGGGCGAGCTGGCCTATGGTCCAGATGCCGAAGTGGTTGAGCTTGTGCTCCGTGGCAGGCCCCACGTAGAGGAGGTCTCCCACCGGGGCCTTCCACACGAGGTCGCAGGCGTTGTCCGGGAGCACCTCCATGTAGCCGTCCGGCTTGTCGTGGTCGCTCCCGAACTTGGCGAAGATCTTGTTCCACGAGTACCCGATGGAGCACGTTATGCCGAGCTCGTGCTTTATGCGGTTGGAGATGGAGGCCGCGACGGAGCGGACGTCGCCTCCCCACAGGTGGATGGAGCCCGTGAGGTCGAGCCACGCCTCGTCAGGGCCAAAGGGCTCCACGAGGTCCGTGTAGTCGTAGTAGATGCGGCGCGCCGCCATCGAGTAGCGACGGTAGAGCTCGTAGCGCGGCGGGACGATCACCGCGTCCGGGCAGGCCTGGCGCGCCTGCCAGAGCGCCATGGCCGTTTTGACGCCGCGACGCTTGGCCTCGTAGCTCGCCGTTAGCACGATGCCGTGCCTGAGCTCCTCGTTTCCGCCCACGACAAGCGGGCGCCCCCTGAGCTCCGGCCGCTCCGCCTGCTCGACGCTCGCATAGAAGGCGTTCATGTCACAGTGTAGGATCTTGCGCGACGTGTCCACCGTTCCCCCTCCGACAGCATCCATTTAAGAACATCTGTTCGTAGTTTGGAAGTGCCAGTGGACATTAATTCCGTCATCGCGCGCCGGCGGTCCGCCGGGACGCGTCGCGGGGCGGACCAGGCACAGGTAGGTGCGGCCGCGCGAACGATTAGAACACTTGTGCTGTTTTTGTCGAGAAGGACGTGACGTCCGGAACATGAGGAAGCCCCGCGGGCGAAGGGGCCCGCGGGGCTTCGACTCTACTCTGAGGAGGGCTTGGGGCCGTTGCCGGAGGGCCTTGCGGAGGAGTCTCCGCCCGGCTTGCCTCCGCCGCGATGGCGACGGCGGCGCCTGGGCTTGTCAGAGCCCTCGGCCGACGGCGAGGACGCACCCTTCGCGCGGGGCGGGCGCTGGCTGCCGGCACCGTCGGCGGGCTGCTGGCCGCCGCGGTCGCCGGGCTGTCTCTTATACACATCT
>NZ_JBQKDH010000013.1:0-94637 GCF_052121955.1 Parafannyhessea sp. LCP19S3_B1
GTGAGGGCGCCGGCGGCCGTGCCCAGGGCCCAGCGGCCGACCTCCGCCCTCACGTCGTCCAGGGCCTCCGCGCACTCCGTGAGCACGAGCTGGCGCGACGTGTCCGCCGTGCCCTTGGCGCGCGCGTCCGAAGCGGCCTGGGCCGCCTTCGCGCAGACGCGCTCCGCAGCGGCCTGGGCGGCCGTCTGGGGGCCGATGAGCTCGTCCGCGGCATCGTCCACCTCGCGGCCGGCCCGCTCGAGCGCATCCCCGCGCGCCTGTGCGTCGTGGACGCGCTGGAGCAGCGCGTCCAGAAGGAGGTTCACCAGGGCGATGCGCTCGTCGAAGGGCGCGCCGGAGGCACGGGCCAGGATCTTCTCGCCCGCGACGCCCTCGAGGATCTGGTCCACCTTGTAGTCGTCCTCGTACTTGCTGAAGAGCTCGAGGTAGAGGCCGAAGTCCTCCGAGACCTCACGATCTTGCAGGTACTGGGCCACGAGGTCCTGGTCGACGGCCAGGCCCTCGTGGCGGTACGCGACGATCATGCGAGAGAGGTCCTCCCAGCCGCGCGCCGTGACCATGCGCGCGCCGTTGACGCCCGCACGCACGCGGTAGAAGCTCTTTGGCTTGTTGGCGAGGTAGGTGGTGATGGCGGGGTGCACGCCGTGGCTGACGGCGTAGTCCATCCACACGTCGAGGTCGGGCTCGACGTCGATGCGCTTCAGGCGGTCCATCATGGCGGGGTCGAACTCGCGCGCGGCGCGGTTGTACTCCGGCGGGTTTCCGGCCGTGACGATGGCCCAGCCCGCGGGCAGGCGGTGCTGGCCGAACGTCTTGTACTGCAGGAACTGCAGCATAGCGGGCATGAGGGTCTCGGACGCGCAGTTGACCTCGTCCAAGAAGAGGATGCCCTCCGGGATGCCGCTCTTCTCGACCGCGTCGTACGCGGCGGCGATGATCTCGCTCATGGTGTAGCGGCTGACCTTGTACGTGTGGCCGCCGTACTCGCTCTGCGCGATGTACGGCAGGCCGAGCGCGCTCTGGCGCGTGTGGTGCGTGATGGAGTAGCTGACGAAGTTGACGCCGAGGCGGTCCGCGATCTGGCTGACGATGGCCGTCTTGCCGATGCCCGGGGGACCCATCATGATGATGGGGCGCTGCATCTGCGTGGGAATGCGGTAGATGCCGTGCTCGTCCTTGCTGAGGTACGCGCGGACCGCGCCCTCTATCTGCCTGGTTGCCTGCTGGATGTTCATGCGCGCTCCCTTGGGTTGGCTACGTCGATGGTAGCGCATGGCGCGGCGCCAGCGCGTGGCGCTAGTACACGGACATGGACTCGAACTCACCCGGGTGCAGCGTGATCTGCAGGGCCCACGCGGGCACGAGCTCGGGCCGGTGGTCCTCGTCGTAGAACACGAACGTCGTCTTGTACGGCGGCATGCGGTCGGGGTAGATGCCCCAGCCATCCGTGAAGTAGATGAGTCCGGACAGGTCGTCGAACTCGCCGTCGGCAAGGAGCTCGTTCACGTACGTGAACGCGGGGCGGAAGTCCGTGCCGCCGAAGCCGAACAGCTTGATGTTGCGCCGCCAGCGGTCGAGCTCCGCGAGCGACGTGATCTTCGTGTCGCTCTGGACGCGCTGGTCGGCCTGGATGATGTGGACGTTCACCTTCTGGAAGAAGCTGGACTCGCTCGTGAGCACGTCGAACGTGGTGTTCACGAACTGCTGCACCACGTCCTGCGTGACGGAGCTCGACGTGTCGATCACGATCACGAAGTCGCGGATGCGCTTCTCGTCGCGGTACTCCAGCGGCTCGATGAGCGGCATGTCGCCGTACAGCGACAGCCCGTACGTGTAGAACACGTAGTCGAACTCGTCGTCGGAAAGGCGCATCTCCTCGCTCTGCACGGCGAACTGCCGCAGAAAGTCGCGGTAGTCGACCTGCTCGTGCGTGCTGACCTCGAGCTCGCCCACGAAACGCCCCAGCTTGGAGCCCCTCTTGCGCGAGAGCGTCTGAAGGTTGACGCGGATGGACTTCGCCTCGCGGCGCCATGCCTCCTCCGTCTGGCGGAGGTCTGGACGAGAGGAGCGCGCTTCCTGCGCGGAGGGGCGCGCGGGACGTTGGGCGTCTTCCTGCCGCGGGCCCGATGCCTGAGGGCCGCGCGGGGGCACGTGGTCCGCGCCGTCGGCGTCGGCGGGGGCCATGGCCTGCCGGGGGCCGTCCGCGCCGTCGGACATGCCGTCGCGGTAGTCGGAGCCGGCCGGCTTCGGAGCGCGGTCGTTGGGGCCGGCATCGTCGGCGTCCGCGAACTGCGGCTCTGTCGGCTCGGTGACCTGGCCGGAATCGCCGTCTGCGGCTTTGGGGGAGTCCCCGGCCTGCTGGCTCGCCTGAGAAGACCCCTGGCCGGCGCCCTCGCCCGAGGCGTCCGCGTCCTTCTCGGCCGCACCGGGACGCGCGGGGCGCTGCGGGGACTCCTCGGGGTACCACGACGCGTGGTCGTCCACGAAAAAGAGGCGCTGCCAGTCCGCGCGCGCGTTCTGGAACGCGCCGCGGCGCAGGGCGTGGTACAGGCGCTCCGTGGTGACGCGCGCGCCGAGCGTGGACTCGATGAGGTCGAGCGCGGCCTCTGTGTGACGGCCGCGGTCGTCGTCGCGCGGGCCGACGACCTCCGCGGCGAGGGCCTCGGCCACGATGTCCGCCGCAAGGTCCCAGGCGGCGCGATCGACGGTCGCGCCGACGAAGGGGTGGAGAACGAGGCAGTGGACCAGCACGTGCATGAGGTCGTGGGTCGGGGCCTCGCGCGTGGCGGTGAACGCGGCGAGCGCGTAGTCGACGTCGAAGCTCACGGTGCGCCCGTCTGTGGAGAACGCGGCGCCACTGTGCGTGGGCTCGAGGTCTAGCAGGGCAAACGACGAGGCGAGAAACGGGTTCTCCGCGACGATGAGCCCGCGCGCGAGGTCGACGACGCGGCTGGCGAGCTCCTCGCGCTCGGCGTGGCGGGTGTCTGTGGCGTCTGGCGCGGGGTCAGTGGGGGCTGGGGGAGCGCTTGCGCTGGCGGGCGCCGCGGGCGCGGCGGGGACGCAGGCGCGGCGCGGCAAGGCGGCGGTCGTGGCATCGATGGCGGCCGCGGGGCGCGCGTTCTTTTCGCCCGTGGCGGCGTGCGCGGGCACGCCCTGCTTGCGGGCGAGGAGCCACGTCGCGGCCTCCGCGTGGCCGGCGGCGGACGCGGCCTGGATCGCGGCGTCGGCGCTTGCCGGATCGAGCGCGTGGGGCCATGCGGCCACGGTCTGGACCTCTTGCATGTGGCCGGCGCCCGCCATGATGCGCAGGAGCTCCGCGTTCTGCGCGGGGGTGCCGGGGCTGAGCAGCGGGACCATGGCGCGCAGGAGGTCGACGTCCGCGCGCAGCCAGTCGAGGGCCATCATGCGGCCGAGGAAGACGTCCGGCGCGTTCTTGCAGACGAAGCCGACGACGGAGCGGTCCGCGCGCGGCACGACGAGGTTGCCGAGCACGAGCTCGACGTTCGCGTCTCCCATGCCGCGCTCACGGTGGAGGGCGAGCATGCGGCGACCGAGGTCGAAGCAGGCCTCGGCAGTCTTGGGGTCGCGGCTCGTGGGGTGGCGCAGCGCGTGCCACGCCCTCACGACGGCGGCGCGGAACAGGTCGTCGAACACCGTCGCGTCGAACAGGCCGTCCTGCGCGAGGCGAAGGACGCACGCGCACGCGTCCGCCACGCTGGTCTTGCGCGCGTACGGGCATCCCGCGAGCTGCTCCACGCCGGTGAACGGCTCGAACACCTCCGTCGAGACGGTGTGGTCCATGTTATTGAGGAAGAGCGTCGGGCTTTCGCGCGTGAGGTCGAAGCGCGTGAACGTGCCTTCGTGCGGCATGAGCGCGCGCAGCTTGCGCGGCTTGCGGAAGTCCCCCAGGAGGTCGACGCCACGGGCGAGTAGGTCGCGCGCCACGTCCTCGCAGGCGCAGCGCAGCGCGAGAGCGAGTGCCCAGCCGGTGTAGGCGAAGTCACCGTCGAACGCATCCCATACGGCGTCGACCACGTCGACCTGACCAAACGCCGATGCGCGCTCGAGCAGGTCGACGGACTCAGTCGCGGAGACGGCCTCTGCGAAAGGCGCGAGCGCACGGACGGCGGCCAGCGCCTCTTGCCCGCGCGGAGGCTGTGCGCAGATGGCGGTGCGGGCGGCCTCGAGCAGCGCCTGGACGCGTGAGCCCTGCCGCGCGCCTGCCGTGTGAGCGTCTGTGTCACGCATGGGTGCCGCCCCTCCCGATCGCCTGTGCTGCCTTTGAAAGTAGCACTTGGGGGACGTGGGTCAATCGTGCTTTTTGCGCTGCCTGCGGATGCTATCCGCGTGAACTTGCGCCGCCCGCCGCGCGCGTTGCTACCATCGACTTGCCGGGCGGTGACGTTTGGCAAGGCCGCGGCCTTGGCGCCGACGGATGCGGCGACGACGCGTGGAATGGATTGTCATGATCAAGCTTGTGCTTTGCGACATGGACGGGACCCTGAAGCCGTTTGGGCGCGACCGCGTTTCCCGGCGGTCGGTGAGGGCGATTCACGAGCTGCGGGACGCGGGCATCCAGTTTGGCCCCGCGACCGGGCGCGAGGCGGTCGACCTGTACCCGTTCTTTGGCGGTGACGAGAGCTGCTTTGCCACGGGCATCCTTGCGAACGGCAAGCAGGTGTACGTGGACGGCGAGCTTGTGCTGGAGCGTCCGCTCGACCTGCCCGCGCTGAAGCGGCTGGAGGCGTACTGCCTGGACAACCCGGACTTTGCGCTTGTGGTGTATGTGCCGACGGGCGAGAAGGGCGGTCGTCCGTCCGCGGACGTCATACTTTCCGGCACGACGGAGCGCGACGTGGAGGCGTATGGGCGAAGGACGGGGCTTACGGTCTCCGAGGGAAGGAGACTTGGCCGGGTGCCCGACGCGAAGATCGTGACGGCGGGGTTTGCCTACATGGGAGAGAGCGCCGAGCCCATGGGGGCCATCCGCAACGACCTGAGGGAGCGCTTCCCGGAGTTCGACTTCGTGCGGCCGTCCCCGCAGTTCTTCGACGTGCTGCCGCGTGGGTGGAACAAGGCCACCGCGCTCGCGCCGCTGCTGGAGCGTCTGGGCATCACCCGCGACGAGGTTGCGTTCTTTGGCGACTCGGAGAACGACGTGGCGCTGATGGGGGAGGTCGCGCACGCGTTTGCGGTCTCGAACGCGAGCATGGTCGCGCGGAGCGCGGCGCGCTACCACATTGGCGACGCCGCGGACGACTCCGTGGCGAAGGTCATGGAGGCCATTGCGAGGTCGGGCGGAGCGCTCGAGATTCCCGAGGACGCTCTGCCGCGATAGTACGCGCTACTCCTCGCCTTGCGTGGCGGGGCGATCCGGGACCTTGCGCATCATGATGAAGCCAATCACGAAGAGGATGACGATCGAGAACACGCCGAGCGAGCCGGAGCCGGTGAGCGCCGTCATCGTGCCGACGATGAACGTGCCCATGATGGCCGCGTACTTGCCAAAGATGTCGAAGAAGCCAAAGTACTCGTTCGCGTGCTCCTTCGGGCAGAGCTTGCCGAACTCGGAGCGGCTCAGCGCCTGTATGCCGCCCTGGAACAGGCCGACCATGATGGCCAGGAACCAGAACTCGATGGCGCTCCTGAGGAAGAACGCCGCGAACAGCGTGATGAACGTGTAGCCCGCTATGCCCACGAGCAGCATGGTCTTCGTGCCGAACTTGCGGCCGAGCTTGCCGTACGCGATGGCGGACGGGAAGGCCACGAACTGCGTGACGAGAAGGGCGAGGACAAGCTGGGTACCGTCGATGCCCAGGTCGGAGCCGTAGCTGGTCGAGAGCTTGATGATGGTGTGGACGCCGTCGATGTAGAAGAAGTACGCGATGATGAAGTAGCGCAGGGTCTTGTCGGCCCAGATCTTCTTGAGCGTGGCGCCGATGCCGTGGAACGCCTTCGAGATCGCGTGGTCCTCGCGCGGCTTGTAGTGCGTCTGCTCGACGTCCCTCAGCATGGGGATGGTGAACGCCACCCACCACGCGGCCGTGATCACGAAGGCGATCTGCATGGCGTTCTGGAAGCTCATTCCAAACGGCCTGGTAAGGACGATGGCGAGGCACGCTATGAACGGCACGCAGCTGCCGATGTAGCCCCAGGCGTAGCCCTGGCTCGATACCTCGTCCATGCGCTCGTCCGTCGTGGCGTCCACCAAGAGCGCGTCGTAGAACACGATGGACGTGTTCAGCATGATGGACGAGATCACGTAGATGACGAGAAACGCCATCGCGCCGGTAGGAAAGCCCATCGCCACCGTGGCGACGACGCCGGTGCCGACGGTTCCCACGACGAACTTCTTCTTCATGCCCTGCATGTCCGCGATGCTGCCGAGGATCGGCATGAGCAGCGCGATCACGAGCGAGGCGACGGTCTCGCCGTAGCTCCACGCCACGAGGGCCGGCCCGTCCGCGAGCGACTTGAAGTAGATGGGGATGATGCTCGTGGCCAGAAGGACGAGGGCGGAGTTGCCCACGTCGTACATAATCCAGCTCTTCTCGGCCCTTGTGAACTTCTGCTTTGCCATGTTGGCGATCCTTTCCGTGGACCCGGCCCCTTGCATAGACGAGGCAATTCTAGAAGAACTTATGAAATGTTTTCGAAAGGCTGCCGTAAGCGGTACGTCAGGCGGCGCATGGGGCACGAACGTCGTGGCGCGTCTGCGGCGCGCGTCCGGACGGCGTCGCCGGGCGCAAAGGTGTGCGCGCTGTGTGCGTGGTGCGTGCGAGGCGTCGCGATGTTGCGTTTTTCAAGGTGGGGGAGCGGCGCATCTGCGATACTTATCCACTAGGCCGCATGGGGCGAGCACGGTGCGAGCCCCGTTCCATAAGGAGATGACGGATGCCTGCAATTTTGACGCATGACTTCTTTGGCAGGGATGCCTATGACGACGTCTCGGCGAGCCGGGGGTTTGTCACGCAACAGCAGCGTCAGGCCTTCCTGTTGGGAAACCAGGGTCCCGACCCGCTGTTCTATCTCGTGGCGGACCCGCTTGTGGGAAGAGAGAACCGCGTGGGCGGGCTCATGCACCACGCGAAGCCGGCCAGGCTCCTGAGCGCCCTGCGCGACGCGCTGACCATGCTCACCCGCGACGAGCGCCCGGTGGGCGACGCGTACGCGGCGGGCTTCCTGTGCCACTACCTGCTGGACCGGTCCATGCACCCGCTGGTGTACGCATACCAGTACGCGCTGTGCGACGCGGGCGTGAGCGGCCTTGACAGGTCCGACGGCGACGAGGTGCACGCGGAGATCGAGCGCGACCTGGACGAGATGGTGCTGTACGCGAAGACCGGCCTGACCGTCCGCACGTTCAAGCCGTACCGCGAGGTGCTGCGCGCGGACGACGCCACGCTGGCCGTCATCGACAAGCTGTACTTCTACATGAACCTCTGGACGTACAGCCGCACGCTCGACCAGGACTGCTACACGCACGCCGTCAAGTCGTTCAGGCTCATGCAGCGCCTGTTCTACGCGCCGGGCCAGGGCAAGACGCGGGTGCTGGCGCCGCTGGAGCGCAGGCTGGGGCACAAGCGCTATTCGCTGTACAGCGCGATGGCCCACCGCGACCGCGCGGAGCGCACGTCGGACTTCGACAACCGCGCGCACCGCGCGTGGAAGAACCCGTTCGACGGAAGCGTGTCGACGGATGGCTTCTGGGAGCGCTACGACGCGGCGCTGGCAGAGATCGCGGGGGCGGAGGACGCGTTCTACTCGCCCGGGTTCGACGAGCGCGAGGCGGAGGAGCTGACGCGCAACCTCAACTTCAGCGGCCAGCACGCGGACCCCGACGACCCCGTGGGACCGTCCGCGCCGGAGCCGGAGGCATAGCGGTCGCATGGTGAGCGAGGCCACGCATCACGTGATGCAGGCAAACAAGAGCAAGAACACGAAGCCGGAGCTCAAGGTGAGAAAGGCCCTGCGCGAGGCGGGGCTCTCTGGCTACAGGCTGCACTGGAAGAAGGCGGCGGGCAGGCCGGACATCTGCTTTCCGGGCCGTAGGGTCGCCATCTTCGTGAACGGGTGCTTCTGGCACCGCTGCCCGCACTGCTCGCTGCCGCTGCCGAAGTCGAACGTGGCGTTCTGGTCGGCGAAGTTCGAGCGCAACGTGAGCCGCGACGAGCGCGACGCGCGCATCCTGGTGAGCGACGGCTGGACCGTGCTGGTGGTGTGGGAGTGTCGGCTGCGCAAGGCGAGCTTCGATGCGACGATGGCCGAGCTCGTGAGGCAGATCCGCCTGAGCGAGTCGCAGCCGCCGCGCGAGCGCGGGCGCTACGTGGACGTGGGCTCGACGGCGCCGTGGAAGCTGCACGAGGCGCGCCGGCGTGCGCGCGGGCGCGCAAGGCGCTAGACTCTGTAATTACTGGGCACGAGATCCTGGCGGCGGCTGGCATGGGCAGGTGGCCGCGGCTGACTTTGGGGGCACGCATGGCGACGTATGCGTTTTCGGACGTGCATGGACACAGGGCGACGCTCGAGCGGCTGCTGGAGCGCGTCTCGCCGGCGGACGACGACCGCATATTCATGCTGGGCGACATGATCGACCGCGGGCCGGACCCCGTGGGGGTGCTGCGCATCTGCCGCGAGCTGCCGGGCTCGACCGTGCTGATGGGCAACCACGAGGACTTGATGCTCACGTACCTGGAGGCTCCGGACGAGGGCATGAACCAGGTGAATTGGGAGATGAACGGCGCCGGCACCACGATGGACGGCCTTTCCGCCCTGCCGGAGGGCGAGCGCGTGGAGCTTCTGGACTGGGTGGCGAACCTGCCGCTGTACGCGTACGCGTTCGTGTCCGGCCGCCCGTACGCGATGGTGCACGCAGGCATCCGGCCGGGCGTGCCGTTCGAGCGCGCGGGCGAGAAGGACGAGGCGACCCAGGCCGCGGACGACGGCGCGTACGCGATGGGGTGGAGCGACGACGACCTGCGCGCGATGCTCGAGGCGCAGCGCCCCGAGGACCTGGTGTGGATTCGCGAGGAGTTCTGGGGCCAGCCAACGGGCCTCCTGGATTCGGACGGGCGCGGGCCCATCGTGATCGCGGGCCACACGCCCACGCCGTACCTGCAGGGCATGGCCGACCTGCCGGACCGCCTGCCGCTTGACGAGAACGGCCTCTGCCGCATGGTGATGGTGGGCGCGAGCGCCCAGACCGGCGGCGTCGCGGACCGCTGGGACATCGACTGCGGCGCGGCGGGCGGCGCGGGCTTCGGCAACCTGCTGATGCTCAGGCTGGACGACGGCCAGCAGACGTACGAGCCCGTGCGCGAGGGGGAGTAGCGCGTGGCGGCGCCCAAGGGGCCCGCGACGCACGTGGACTCCCCGCTGGAGCCGGTGTTCGACGCGCACAGCCGCGTGCTGATGCTCGGCACGATGCCGAGCCCGAAGTCGCGCGAGGTGGGCTACCACTACGGCAACCCGCAGAACCGCTTCTGGCGCGTGATGGCTGCGATCTGCGGAGAAGAGCCGCCCACGTGCCGCGAGGAGTGCCGCGCCCTCGCGCTTCTCCACCACTTCGCCCTGGACGACGTGCTCAGGAGCTGCACCATCGTGGGTGCGAGCGACGCATCGATACGCGACGCCGTCCCAAACGACCTGCGCGCCCGCGTGCTGGACCACGCGCCCATACGGGCGATCTTCTGCACCGGCGCGGCCTCGCACAGGCTGTACTGTCGCTACATAGAGCCCGAGCTGGGCATTCCCGCCACGAGGCTTCCGTCCACGAGCCCGGCGAACGCCAGCTGGAGCCTGCCGAGGCTCGTGGAGGCGTATGGCGTCGTGAAAAGGTATCTGCAAGAATAGGGGCGCAGGCGCGCGGTGCGCCCTCGCGGCAAGGCAAGACGGAGCTGGTGGATGAGGCTGAGCGACATGACAAGGGGAGAGGTGCCGGGCTTCGCGCTCGTGCGCGCGGACGCCGCCGACCTTCTGCATGGGGCCGTGCGCCACGAGCCCGAGCTCGAAGGCTGGATACGGCCGTGGCGCTTCTCGGCCGACCAGATGCGCGCCATGGGCAGCTGCCAGGCATGGCATCCCGGCCTCTACCGGCAGATGGGCCGCGCGACCGCCGGCGTATGCCTGGAGTTCACGACGGACTCGTCCGAGGTCGCGGTGGAGGTGCGTCTTGACGGCGAGCCCGTGGGCACGCGCGAGGTCCTGAGGTACGTGGACGCGCGCGGTGAGGCGCGCACGCACGACGGCCTCTCCTGCGAGGTGGACGGCCGCCCGCTTGGCGTGCGCGTGCCCGCGCCCGGCGACGCCCAGGTGACGTTCACGCTGGACGACCCCTCTGCCGCGCCGGCGGAGGGCATCATGCAGCTGCCTGGCATGGGCGACACGCACCACGTGCGCGTGTGGCTGCCGTGCCTGCGCGGCTGCACGCTGCGCTCCGTCGTGGGCAACGGGAGCTTCGTCGAGCCGGTCAAGAAGCGCCGCGACCTCTTGGTGCTGGGCGATTCCATCGCGCAGGGCTTCGTGGTGGACGACCCCGCGCTCGCGTGGCCCACGCTGCTTGCGGCCGAGCTTGGGCTCGACGTCGTGAACCAGGGCGTGGGCGGCCAGGTGTTCCAGCCGGGCACCCTGTACGGCCTTGCGCCCACCATAGACCCGGCGGTCATCGTCGTGGCGCTCGGCGCGAACTACCGCTACGAGCCGTGCCGCGAGCGCCTGGTCACGCGGGACGTGCGCTCGTTTCTGGAGCAGGTGGCGCGGCTTTGGGAGGACGTGCCCACGTGGGTGGCGACGCCGCTGTGGCACGACGAGGACGCGTGGCCGTCGCACCGCATGAGCTGCTTCGAGGTTGTGCCGCAGCTCATCCGCGAGCAGGCGTCGCGCTTCGGCGGCATGCGCGTGGTGGACGGCGCCGGCCTGCTAGACCACGACGCCGCCCTCATGGCAGACGGCTTCGAGCACCCGGGCCCCGCGGGGTCGCGGCAGGTCGCGCGCAGGCTCGGCCTCGTGATGGAGCAGGCGTCCACGCCGCAGCAGGAGCTGCGCGCGCGGGCAAAGGCGCTGCTGGCAAAGACGCCGCGCCGGACGTTTCCGCTGGCAGAGTGCCTGCGCCGCGGCATCGGCACCGTCATCTGCGCACGGCCCGGCTGCGTGGCGCTCCGCGAGCCCGGCGGCATGCAGATGGTGTGGGCCACGGACCCGGAGCTTGCCAGGGACGTCGCGTGCGCGCTCATGCGCGACGCCGTCACGCTCTGCCTGGAGCCCTCGCTTGCCGACGACCTCGGCCGCTGGCTCGGTCTTCCCGCAAAGGAACCCGTGCACCTGGCCATCTACCGCAAGAAGGCGCGCCCCAGGCCAGACGCGGCCCATCCCGTGCGCCCGCTTGGCGAGGCCGACCTTTCGGCCGTGCGCCAGCGGATGACGCACCCGGAGTACCAGACGGACGCGCAGACGCTCGAGCTCCTGCGCGCGGGCGACGTGCTCGGCGCGTTCGCGGGCGACGAGCTCGTGGGCTTCGTGGGCGAGCAGACCGAGGGCTCCATGGGCATGCTCGAGGTGTTCGAGGACTTCCGCCGCCACGGCTGGGCCCTCGCGCTCGAGTCCGCGAAGATCTGCCAGGTGCTCGACCGCGGCCAGACGCCGTGGTGCGAGGTGTGGCCGGACAACGTGGCGTCCGTGCGGCTGCAGCGCAGGCTCGGCCTCACGGTGCTCCCCGCTACGGAGGCGTGCTTCCTGGCGCAGTCGCGCGGCAGCGCGCCCCAGGATGCACGGTAACGCCACATATGGCGCATGGCGCGCATTCTCGTCCACCGTTTGGGGTAGGGTATCCGGAGCCATAGAACAAGAGAGGTACCCCATGCCAACACAGGAAACGCCAGACGCAAGGGTCAACCGCATGGCGCCGGACATGCCCATGCAGGTTTCGGCCCAGGTGGCAGACCAGGTCCGCGCGCTCGCGGCCGCAGGCGGGCTCAGCCCGTTCGCCTGCAAGAACTCGGCCGTCATCAGGCGCGACGTCACCCAGCGCGACCTCGACACCTGCGTGCGCCCAGCCTTCGTGCGCGACGCGGAGAAGATCGTGCACACGCCCGCGTACAACCGCCTCAACGGCAAGACGCAGGTGTTCTCGTTCCGCCAGAACGACGACCTCACCCGCCGCGGCCTCCACGAGCAGCTTGTCAGCCGCGTCGCGCGCGACATCGGCCGCGCGCTCGGGCTCAACCTCGACCTCATCGAGGCCATCTCGCTCGGGCACGACCTCGGCCACACGCCGTTCGGCCACGCGGGCGAGCGCTTCCTGCACGACGTCTTCCACGAGCGCACGGGCAGGTGGTTCCGCCACAACGTGCAGAGCGTGCGCGTGCTCGACGTGCTGGAGGGCCGCAACGTCTCGCTCCAGACGCTCGACGGCGTCATCTGCCACAACGGCGAGTTCGAGCGCCAGCGCTTCGAGACGAGCGGCCTGAACGACTTCGACACGTTCGACCGCGTGGTCGACGGTTGCTGGGAGTCCGGCGACGCGACCATCGCCCGCCTGCGCCCCATGACGCTCGAGGGCTGCGTCATGCGCATATCTGACATCATCGCCTACGTGGGGAAGGACCGCCAGGACGCCATCCGAGCCGGCCTCGTGGGCGAGAAGGACTTCGAGGACGGGCTCGGCGGCGCCTACAACGCGTGGGCGCTCTCCGCGTTCGTGACGGACGTGGTGGAGAACAGCATCGGCAAGCCGTACATCGCCATGAGCGAGGAGGGCTTCGCGGAGCTCTCGCGCGCAAAGCGCGAGAACTACCAGAGGATCTATGGCTCCGCCGAGGTCAACGGCGACTTCGCGGGCCCGGTGCGCGAGCTCTTCTCGGCACTGTACGAGCACGAGCTGAACGCGCTCGAGGCCGGGGACGAGTCCGCCGCGATCTTCGCCCACCACATCCTGCCGCTCGGTCGCAGGCTGTCCTTCTACGGGCGCCGCTACGACTGGGAGTCGGACCCGGACCAGTGCGTCGTCGACTTCATCAGCGCCATGACGGACGACTACTTCGTCGCCACGTGCGAGGCGCTGTTCCCCAAGGCGCGCGAGATCTTCCCCAGCCGCAGCTACTTCGACGGCGTCAGGGCGTAGGGGCGGCCATGGATACGCTGTTCTCTCAGTCGGAGCGCAGGGTGCGCCGACAGAACGCGCCGCTCGCCGCCCGCATGCGCCCACGCACGCTCGGGGAGTACGTGGGCCAGGAGCAGGCCGTGGGGCCAGACTCTTGGCTGCGCCGTGCCATCGAGCACGACACGCTGTCCTCCGTCATCCTGTACGGGCCGGCCGGCACGGGCAAGACCACGCTCGCGCGCATCATCGCGAACACGACGCACGCGGAGTTCGTCGAGGTGTCCGCCATCACGGGCACGGTGAAGGACCTCCGCCGCGAGATCGACGCCGCGGAGCAGCGCCTGCTCACCGGCGGCCGGCGCACCATACTCTTCGTGGACGAGATCCACCGCTTCAACCGCACACAGCAGGACGCCCTGCTGCACGCGGTGGAGGACAGGGTGGTCGTGCTGGTGGGCGCCACGACGGAGAACCCGTACTTCGAGGTGAACTCCGCGCTCATCAGCCGCTCGCGCGTGGTGGAGCTCGAGCACCTGGACGACGCGTCCATCGAGAAGATCGTGCGCCGCGCGCTGACGGACGCCCAGGGGCTCGCGGGCGCGTTCGAGCTGGAGGACGACGCCATGCGCGAGATCGTGACCATGGCGGGCGGCGACGCCCGCGCCGCGCTCACGTCGCTCGAGCTCGCGAGCCAGATGGCGCTTCCCGCCGGCGACCCAACCGCCGCGAGCGCGGAGCACCCCGTCACCATAGGCGCGAGGCACGTGCTCGAGGCGAACCCGCGCCACGGCCAGCCGTACGACAAGGCCGGCGACATGCACTACGACGTCATCTCGGCATTCATCAAGTCCATGCGCGGCAGCGACCCGGACGCCACGCTCTACTGGCTCGCGCGCATGATCGACGCGGGCGAGGACCCCAAGTTCATAGCGCGCAGGATCATGATCCAGGCGTCGGAGGACGTGGGCAACGCGGACCCGCAGGCGCTTCTGGTCGCGGAGGCCGCGTTTCGGTCCGCGGAGGTCATCGGCTACCCGGAGTGCCGCATCAACCTGGCGCAGGCCGCGCTCTACGTGGCGCTCGCGCCCAAGTCGAACGCCGCGGAGGCCGGCATCGACGCCGCCCTGGCCGAGGTGCGAAACGGCCCGCGCCGCGACGTGCCCAGCTACCTGCGCGACCGCCACCGGCCCGGGTCCGAGGACTACGGAACGTACCTGTACCCGCACGACTACCCGCTCGGCTGGGTGCCTCAGCGCTACCTGCCGGACGGCCTCGAGCGCGGCGCGTTCTTCCATCCAAGCCCGCGCGGCTGGGAGTCCTGGCGCCTCGAGGCCTCCGCCCGCGACCGCCAGGACCTGGAGGACGCCGGGGGAACGGACGGTGGAAAACCCAGCGCGAATGGGTAGAATTCGTTACGTAACACGTACCATGGGGGTCCGCCGGACGGGTCCCGTGGCCTAGGGAGAAGGGCAAGGCAATGGAGATGTCACCCCTGAGCATCCTGCTCATCGTGCTGGTCGTCGCGGGCATCTGGGCGGTCGTGGAGCTTGCGCTCACCATACGCCGCGCACGCGGCGCCGTGGACGACGTCACGCGTGCGGCGAACGAGACCATAGAGCAGGTCCAGCCCGTGATCGCGAAGCTGGACGGCGCCATGGACGACCTCCAGCCCAGCCTGAAGCAGGTGGACCCCATCGTGGCGAAGGCCTCGGTCGCGCTGGACGAGGCGAACGAGGGCCTGCGCAAGGTGAACGGCATCCTGGGCGACGTCTCGACGGTCTCCGGGACGGCGGCCGGCGTAACCGACGTCGTGAACCAGGTGACGAACGCCGCCGCAGACGCGGCAAGCGGGATCGTGTCCAAGATCACCGGCGTGCCGCAGGCGCCAGGCGCCCACCACCTGAAGAGGGGCGACGGCGCGGCCGCCATAGAGGCGCCCAAGGCCGACGAGCCGCCCGCGCCCGAGACGACCCCGGAGGAGCAGTCCCACGGCGGCACCGGCTACGTCACGTACGGCGAGGTCGGAGGGGCCGCTGCGAAGGCGACGGACGAGAAGGACGAGCGCGACGCGAACGCGTCCGAGTAGGGGAGAGCATGACAGAGGAGAAGAACGTCCGCCTGAGCGTGCCGGCGGAGCCGGAGTTCGCGAGGGTGGTCCGCATGACGGCGGCGAACCTCGCCGTGCTGTGCGACATGAACGTGGACGAGGTCGAGGACCTGCGCATGGCCGCGGAGGAGGGCTTCGTCTACAGCTGCGCCACGCGGCCGGCGACGTGCGACGTGAGCTTCGCCATCGCCGCGGACGGCGTGTCCATGTCCTTCTCGCTTGGCGACCAGGAGCCGGAGCAGTCGCAGGACGGCGAGGACCTCTCCCTCGTCGAGCTCCTGCTGGACGCCGTGTGCGACAGCTGTGAGGTCACGGACGCCGGCGAGCTCGTCCTCGTGAAGGGGATTGGCGGGACCGATGCCCAATAGCAGCGAGCGTGGGACGGAGGTCGCGCCGCGCAGGCGCATCTCGTCCAGGATGCCGAAGGGCAAGCTCGCGTGGGACAAGGACCGCACGAGGGAGCTGTTCAGGCGCTACAAGGAGGAGGGGGACGAGGAGGCCCGCGAGCAGCTCATCATGAGCCACCTCAACCTCGTGCGCTTCCTGGCCTCCAAGTTCAAGAACAGGGGCGAGCCCCTCGACGACCTCGTGCAGGTGGGCACGATCGGCCTCATCAAGGCCATCGACCGCTTCGACCTGTCGCGCGGGCTCGAGTTCACGACGTTCGCCACGCCCACCATCATGGGCGAGATCAAGCGTCACTTCCGCGACAAGGGCTGGTCCGTGCGCGTGCCGCGTCGCCTGCAGGAGCTGTCATCCAAGGTGAACCAGGTGACGGACGAGCTCACGAAGGAGCTGCAGCGCTCGCCGTCCGTCGAGGAGATCGCGAAGGAGCTCGGAACGTCCGTCGACGAGGTGCTCGAGGCCATGGAGTCCTCGAGCGCGTACAGCTCCGTGCCGCTGGAGGGCACGGGCCAGGGCGACGACGATGACGCGCCGTCCGTGATCGACCACTACGCGACGGAGGACGAGGACCTCGCCGCCTCGGACGACCGCATGGTCATCGAGGACACGATCAAGGACTTCTCGCCCCGCGAGCAGGAGATCATCCGCATGCGCTTCATCGACGGCCTCACGCAGGTCGAGATCGCGAAGAGGCTCGGCATCTCGCAGGTGCAGGTGTCGAGGCTGCTGAGGCGCACGCTGAAGAAGGTCCAGGAGAAGATCGACCCCGAGGGCCTTATGCGCTAGCGGGCGCCGTGCATGGAGGACGCGTTGCGAGGGAACGTTTTGGACGAGAGGGACACGGGCGCGGGCCAGAGGGACGCCCTGGGAATCTTCAGGAGCCTCGGCATACGGGCGTGGGCGTTCATCGGCGTCGCCGTCGTGTTCGGCATCTGCGTCTGGGCCATGGGCTTTATCTGGCCCGCGGTGGAGCTCCTGCTCGCCGGCGTCGTGATGGGCTTCGTGTGCAGCCCGCTCACGAACTTCCTCGAGGACCACGGCGTGAACCGCACCATCGGGGCGCTCGTGGCGCTGCTCGTGCTCGTCGCGGTGATCGTGGGCGTGCTCCTGCTGCTCATGCCCCCGTTCGTGGAGCAGCTCGCCGAGGTGCTGCGCAAGGTCCCGACGTACGTCATCAAGGTCAGGACCTCCGTCGACGGCTTCTGGCGGCGCTACGGCAACGCGGAAAACGCCGACGTGCAGCAAAGCGTGAACCAGGCCGTGAACGCGATTTCGGGCATCGGCATCAAGACGTCCTCCGAGCTGGCCGAGAGGCTCTCGTCGGGCCTCATGAGCAGCGCCGTGTCGTTCGTGAACGGCTTCGCGACGCTGTGCCTCGGTCTCGTCCTCGCGTACTGGTTCGCGAAGGACTATCCCGTCATCGCGCGGGAGTTCATCACGATCGCAGGGCCGCGTCACGAGCGCGGGCTCTCGGTCCTTCTCGCCGTCATGAGCCGCTCCATGGGCGGCTACATGCGCGGCACCGTCATCACGTCCGTGTTCGACGGGCTGCTCTCGTGGGTGTTCCTCGCGCTCGTGGGGCATCCGTATGCGGGGCTCGCCGCGATCCTGGTGGGCGTGCTGCACTTCATCCCCGTCATCGGCGAGTGGGTCGCCGTCGCGTTCGCCGTGCTGCTGGCGCTGTTCGAGAGCCCGATGCTCGCCATCGTGGCGCTCTTGGGGTCCGTCGTGATCCAGAACTTGACGGACAACGTCGTGTCGCCCCTGGTGATGAGGTCTGCCGTGAAGATCCACCCCGCGCTCTCGCTCGTCGGCCTCTTCATCGGGAACAGCCTCGGGGGAGTGCTCGGCATGCTCCTTGCCGTGCCGCTGACCGCGGCCATCAAGAGCGTGTTCGTGTACTACTTCGAGAGCCGCAGCGGAAGGCAGCTCGTGTCCTACGACGGGGCGCTGTTCCAGGGGACGCCGTTCCACGACGCCCACGGCGGTGTGGAGCCCGCGTTCGACGCCCTGGACGACGACCGGTTCTTCATGGGGTCGCGGCTGGTGGACGGCGCCCAGACCGAGGCGCCCGTGGCGGACGAGCCGCCGAAGGCGCATGCGCACGTCCTCGCGGACGCGCTCTCGGACGCCGTCGAGCGGGCGCGGGCGCGCCGGGGCGGCCGGACGCGCGACCAAGAGTCTGGGCATGATAAGGATTTGCACAAGTAGATGGGGATTGGCGTCCGCAACGTCTCCATCGAATCGTAGTATTATGCGCTAGCGGAAAACTGCCAACGAGGTCTCGCCATGCCGCGAGGCCGTCAACAAGGAGAACCATGAGCACTGCTGACTATAAGAACATGACTACCGCGGAAATCCGCGAGGACTTCCTCAAGTTCTTCGAGGGCAAGGGCTGCAAGCTCTACCCGTCCTCCTCCCTCATCCCCGAGGATCCGTCGCTCCTCCTTGCGAACGCCGGCATGAACCAGTTCAAGGAGTACTACCAGGGCACGAAGACCATGAAGGAGATCGGCGCGACCTCCTGCCAGAAGTGCCTGCGCACGAACGACATCGACAACATCGGCGACGCGCGCCACCTCTCGTTCTTCGAGATGCTGGGCAACTTCAGCTTCGGTGGCTACACGAAGGCCGACGCGATCGCGTGGGCGTGGGAGTTCATCACGAGCCCCGAGCACCTGGGGCTTCCGAAGGACCGCCTGTACATGACGGTCTTCGAGGACGACGACGAGGCCATCGAGCTTTGGCACGCGCAGGGCGTCGAGTACGACCACATCTCGCGCCTGGGCGAGGAGGACAACTTCTGGGCGGCGGGACCGACCGGCCCGTGCGGCCCGTGCTCCGAGATCTACTTCGACCAGGGCCCGGAGTTCGAGGGCGAGAAGCCCGGTGACGACGGCGACCGCTACCTTGAGTTCTGGAACCTCGTCTTCACGCAGTACGACCGTCAGGAGGACGGCTCCATGCCGGACCTCCCGCACCGCAACATCGACACCGGCATGGGCCTGGAGCGCATGGCCGCTATCATGCAGCACAAGGGCTCCAACTACGAGGGCGACGTCATGAGCTCGCTCATCGAGCTCGGCGAGAGGCTCTCTGGCAAGAAGTATGGCGCGAGCTCCACGAACCCCTGCGACAAGAGCCTCCGCATCCTCGCCGACCACTCCCGCGCCGTGACGTTCATGATCGCGGACGGCATCCTGCCCTCGAACGAGGGCCGCGGCTACGTGCTTCGCCGTCTGCTGCGCCGTGCCGTCTACCACGGACGACTGCTCGGCATCCAGGGCGCGTTCCTGACCGAGTACGCGCATGAGGTCGAGCGCATCATGGGCGAGCACTACAACGAGCTCGTGCAGAACAAGGCCCTCGTGGACGGTATCATCTCTGCGGAGGAGGAGCGCTTCGGCGCCACGCTGAACGCCGGCGAGTCCATGCTCCAGGCGGAGCTCGACAAGCTGGGCGAGGGCGACGTCCTTTCCGGCGAGGTCGCGTTCAAGCTGCACGACACCTACGGATTCCCCATCGACCTCACGCGCGAGATCTCCGAGACCGCCGGCCACGACGTGGACATGGACGCTTTCGACCGCGCGATGGACGCCCAGAAGGAGCGTGCGCGCGCCACGGCGAACCGCGACGCGTGGGGCAAGGCCAACAACGTGTGGGCCGCGCTCTCCGACAGGCTCGACGAGACCGTCTTTGACGGCTACGACCACGATGACCTGGACGGCTGCACCGTCGTCGCCCTCGTGAGGGACGGCGAGGAGGTGTCCTCCGCCAAGAAGGGCGAGAAGGTCGAGGTCGTGCTCGACCGCACCTCGTTCTACGGCGAGATGGGCGGCCAAATCGGCGACACCGGCAGGATCTTCGCGGACGGCCTCGAGCTGAGGGTCGAGGACACGAAGCACCGCGAGGGCGGCTTCACCTCCCACGAGTGCGAGGTCGAGGAGGGCGAGGTCAGCGTGGGCGCCACGGTGAGCACTTCGGTCGACCACGGCCGTCGCGAGCTCATTCGCCGCAACCACACCGCGACGCACCTTCTGGACGCCGCGCTGAAGGAGGTCCTGGGCGAGCACGTCAACCAGGCGGGCTCCCTCGTGGCGCCGGATAGGCTGCGCTTCGACTTCACGCACTTCGAGGCCGTGACGACCGACGAGCTCGCCCGCATCGAGGGCGAGGTCAACGCCCAGATCTTCGCGGCGAAGCCCATCGTCACCAACGTGATGGGCATCGAGGAGGCCAAGGCCGCCGGCGCCGTCGCGCTGTTTGGCGAGAAGTACGGAGACGTCGTGCGCGTGGTGTCCGTCGGGACCGAGGACAAGCCCTTCTCGCGCGAGCTCTGCGGAGGCACGCACGCCCGCAACACGGCCGAGCTCGGCTTCTTCAAGATCGTGAGCGAGAGCTCCGTCGGCTCGAACGCGCGCCGCATCGAGGCCGTGACCTCCGCGGGCGCCCTCGAGTACGTGGACGAGCGCCTGGCCGAGATGGACGAGGTCGCGGCCGCCCTGAAGTGCCGCCCCGCGGACGTGATGGCGCGCGTGGAGCAGCTTAAGGACGAGAAGGCCGAGGCCGAGAAGAAGCTGAAGGCCGCGCTCGTGGGCGGCTCCTCCAACCAGGTCGCGGACGCCGTGGGCTCCGCGGTCGACATGGGCGCGTACAAGCTCGTCGTCGCGCACCTGAGCGGCATCTCCGGCAAGGAGCTCAGGAACGTCTGGGACACCGTTCGCGACAAGATCGGGTCCGACTGCGCCTGCGTGCTCGCGTCCGAGGCCGACGGCAAGGTGGGCCTTCTGGCCGCGGCGACCGACGGCGCCGTGTCCGCGGGCTTCTCGGCCGGTGACGTGGTCAAGCAGATCTCCGGCCTCGTTGGCGGCAAGGGCGGCGGCAGGCCGAACATGGCACAGGCCGGCGGCAAGGACGCGGCGGGAATCGACGCCGCGCTCGACGCCGCCAAGAAGCTCCTGGGCGCATAGGTCCGCCTGTGAGGGCGCTCGCGCTTGACATCGGCGAGGTCCGGATAGGCATCGCGGCAAGCGATGCCTCCGGCACCATCGCCGTTCCCGTGAAGGTCCTTCCCGCGGCGGAGGTGCTGGGCGGCGCCCGGAGCTTCCGCTACGTGCTGGAGGACTACGAGCCTGACGTGCTGGTGTGCGGCAGGCCGAGGACGCTTTCCGGCGAGGACGGCCCCCAGGCCGAGCGCGTCATGGCGCAGGCGCGGCAGATCGCCGAGGCCTGCGGGCTTCCTCTGGAGTTCGAGGACGAGCGGCTGTCGTCGCAGGAGGCCAAGCGTATCCTGAGGGAAGAGGGATACAACGAGAAGAGCATGCGCGGCCGTGTGGACATGGTCGCGGCGTCGCTCTTCCTCCAGACGTGGCTTGACGCCCAGAGGGGGTAGCGCAGATGTCCGAAGGCTCCGGCAGGAGGGGCGCCCACTTCGCGCGTGGGAACGCCGACGGCACTCGCGCGGCGCAAGGCCCCCGCAAGGGCGGGCAGGGCACGCGCGCCGCCGCGCGCCCGCAGGCAAGGCGCGACGCAAAGAGGCCCGCGCAGGGCGGGAGGCCGGCCGCCCGCCAGGCTACCGCCCCAGGCGGGCGCCAGCCCATATCGCGCACCGGCGCCATGCGGATGCAGTCCGCGAACGGCTCCGGCCACATGTCCTCGCGCACGGCGCGCACGACGCAGCGCGCACGCTCCGGCCACAGCCACAGGCGGCCCGAGCCGCAGGGCGGGCGCGGCAGGCTGAGGTTCCTGCCGTTCGTGCTCGCCGCGGTCGCCGTCGTGGCCGCCATCGGCCTCGTCGTGGTCCCGCGCCTTCTGGGCGGGGCCCAGTCCGGCAAGACCGTCGAGGCCGGCGAGACCGTCACCGTGAACATCCCCGAGGGCTCCGGCGGGTCCGTCATCGCGCAGAAGCTGTACGACGCGGGCGTGATTTCCGACAAGGAGGCGTTCGCGACCGAGGTGAAGCGCCAGGAGGCGGACTCCAAGCTCAAGAGCGGCACGTACGTCTTCGTGACCGGAGGCGACGTGGCCGAGGTGGTGAGCAGGCTCGTCACGGGCCCCAACTCGAACAAGGGCACCGTGACCGTCGCGGAGGGACTCACCGTGAAGAAGACCGCAAAGGTCGTGAGCGAGTCGCTCGGCATCCCTGACAAGGACTTCCTGGCGCAGGCAAAGGCGTCGAACTACTCCGCGCGATACGCCTTTCTCGCCAACGCGCAGAACGACTCCCTCGAGGGCTTCCTGTTCCCCACGAAGTACGACTTCGGCAGCGAGAAGGACGTGACCGCCGACACCGTGATCACCGCGATGCTCGACAAGTACCAGTCCGAGGTGGCGTCGCTTGACTTCGCGGGCGCCGAGGCCACGATCAAGAGCCAGTACGGCGTGACGATGTCCGACTACGACATCATCAAGCTCGCGTCCATCATCGAGCGCGAGGCCATAAGCGAGGACGACCGCGGCAAGGTCGCGAGCGTGTTCTACAACCGCCTGAAGGCCGGCATGCCGCTGCAGAGCGACGCGACCATGAGCTACGTCACGGGCGGCGAGGTGACCGCGGACGACCTCAAGACCCAGAGCCCGTACAACACCTACCTCAACAAGGGGCTTCCGCCCACGCCCATCTGCACGCCGAGCCTGGCCTCCATCAAGGCGGCGCTTTCGCCCGACAAGACGGACTACCTGTACTTCCTCATCATCGAGAAGGGCGACTACTCCAACCACACGTTCTCGACCACCTACGAGGACCACCAGAAGGCCATCGAGAAGGCCAAGGCAGACCAGGCGGGCTAGCATGTCTATCCTAAGGCCAGACCGCGAGTTCGACAGCGTCGACAAGATCCCCCTCGAGCTTCTGCGCTCGTGGGGGATTCGCTGCGTGCTGCTGGACCGCGACAACACCTGCTTCCCGCGCGACACGTGGGAGCCCCCGCAGGGGATCTGCGCCTGGGCGAGAAGCGCGCGCGATGCCGGCATGGCGCTGTGCATGATATCGAACAACTTCCACGGTCGCGACGTCGAGGCGTCCGCCGCGCGCCTGGGCATGGGCTGCGTGCACCACGCCATGAAGCCGGCCCCGTTCGCCGTGTGGGCGGCGCTCGCGCGCGCGGGCGTCCCGGCCGAGCAGGCGGTGCTCGTGGGCGACCAGGTGTTCACGGACCTCGCCGCCGGCAACCTGGCCGGCGTGCGTACCATACTCGTGCGCCCGCTGTCGCGCAGCGACATGTGGTACACCCACCTGTTCCGCGTGGGGGAGCGGCTCGTGCTCCACGAGGACCCGTTCAGGCCGAAGGACTAGGCCTTCCCCCGCGCCGAGCCGCCCGCGCAAGATGCTAGAATCGATGTGTCAAATCGATTCGCGCGTTGGAACTCTGCATGAAACACTCGGAAAACGGCTACGTGGTCCACGAGGGCTGCGACCACATATTCTTCGTCGGCTTCCTAGGGGCCGGCAAGTCCACGCTCGCGCGCAACCTCGGCGCGCTCTTCAACCGGGACTTCGTGGACACGGACCGCATGGTCGAGCGCATGGCCGGAAAGACGGTGTGCCAGATCTTCCGCGACGCCGGCGAGGCGCGCTTCCGCGAGCTCGAGGCGCAGGCGCTCGAGGGACTCGCCCAGAGGAAGTCGCTGCTCGTGAGCTGCGGCGGCGGCATCGTGGAGGGCGCGCGCAGCTGCGAGCTCATGCACGCCATGGGGACCGTCGTCTTCCTGGACGGGGACGTGGAGGACTCCCTCAGGCAGATCCAGCACCCGGAGATCAGGCCGGACTTCAAGGACGAGGACTGCGCCCGCCGGCTGTACCGCGTACGGCGCCCCCTGTACGAGCGGGAGGCCGACCTGAGGATCGACATCAGGAACAAGTCGTTTGAGCAGGTGACGTCAGAGGCCGGTCAGCTGCTATGGGAGAAGGGCCTACTATGACCGATAGATACGAGGACGTCGCGCGCCACTGGGTCTCCGCCCCGGGCGGCTCGTGCGATGTGCGCTACGGCACGGACGTCGTGGAGACGATGGGGAAGATCCTTGCGAGCAACGTCGGGAGGCCGCGCCTGTGCGCCTACGTCGTGGGCGAGGGGACTGACGCCGAGCTCGAGGAGCGCATCCGCCGCCAGCTGACGGACGGCGGCTTCGAGGTCGTCCGCATGGAGGCGCCGGCGGGTCCCGCCGCGCGCACGATGGGCGAGGTCACGCGCACGCTCGAGGGGTTCGCGAACGCGGGCGTCACCTGCGACGACCTGGTGCTGGGCGTCGGCGACGTCGACACGCTGTCCATGCTCGCGCACGCGACGGCCATGTGGTGCGGGCGCGTGCCCCTCGCGTGCGTGGTGCGCGACCTGGACGGCATGGTTGAGGTCGCCACGACCCCGCGCGACCTGGACGTCGCGGGCGTCACGCGCATCGCGGGCGTCTCGACCTACGTGAAGTACCTGCTGTGCGACCCGGGCGTCATGGAGCTCGCCGCGGACGCGGAGACGTCGAGGCTCGGGCGCGCCCTCATGGTCGCCTCCGCCGTCGCGGAGAACGAGGACGCGTTCGAGGCGCTGTGGAACAAGGCGGACGCCGTGATGGCGGGCGACCCCGCGGACGTGATTGCCGCTGCGGTCGACGCCCTCAAGTCCCGGGGCCATCTCGTCTCGTCCACGTCGATCTCGATCAGGAACTCGCTCGCCTACGGCCAGACGTTCGCGCGCTCCCTCAAGGCCGTCGCCGGGGCATGCGTCCCCGCGTCGACGCTCCTGGCGGAGGGCATGCGCTTCTCCGCGAGGCTCGCGTGCAGCCTCGAGCTCATGGACGTGGACGACGTCCTCATGCAGGACGAGCTGCTCGATACGTTTGACCTCGGCGAGTTCGCGGGCGACGTCGACCCCAAGGCGCTCGCGGACGCCATGAAGCGCGACCGCTTCGCGCGCTCCAACCGCTTCCACCTGTGCCTGCCCCACGGCATCGGCCGCCTGCGGATGACGGTCGTGGAGGGCGACGTGTTGATGGACAACATTTCCGCCTGGTGCGGCGCCCACGCCCCCGCCAAGGAGTAGCATCGGTAGGGCGCGCAGGCGAGAAAGGCCTCGCGCGCGGATTGAGGGCCAACAAGAGAAAGAGGCTTACCCATGGCAGATGCCAAGGCATGCGCCGGACGCGTCGCGCGTCTTCGAGAGATGATGACGGAGCGCGGCTACGATGCCGTGATTCTTCGCAACAACCCCGACCTGAGGTGGCTGACCGGGGCCGAGCGCACGTTCGACGACGAGGTCGCGCACACCGCGTTCGTCACGGCAGACGGGCAGTGGCTCCACACCGACTCGCGCTACTACAACACGTTCTTCGAGCGCCTGGGCGAGGACACGCCCTGGAAGATGGACATGGACATCGTGAGCCCCGCATGGTGGGCCGCCCAGCGCGTGCTCGAGACGAAGAGCCGCGTCGTCGCCGTCGAGGACTCCATGGACCTCGCGTTCTTCGACGCGTTCCGCAACGAGTGCAACAAGGCGTCCGTCGACTGCCTGAACCCCCGCATGCATGACGACATCGCCGAGAGGCTTCGCGTCGTGAAGGACGAGGAGGAGCTTGCGCTCCTTCGCCGCGCCCAGGAGATCACGGACGACGCCTACGACCACATCTGCGAGTACATCAAGCCTGGCATGACCGAGCAGCAGATCAGGGTCGAGCTCGAGACGTACATGCTGACCCACGGCGCCGATGCCATCTCGTTCGACAGCATCATCGCGTCCGGCCCGAACGGCGCGAACCCGCATGCGCAGCCGGGGGAGCGCAAGGTCCAGAAGGGCGACATGATCGTCATGGACTACGGTGCCGGCTACCATGACTACCACGCGGACATGACGAGGACCGTCGTCCTCGGCGAGCCGAGCGAGGAGCAGAAGAAGGTGTACGACATCGTGCGCCTCGCGAACGAGACGTGCGCCGCCGCGATCAAGCCCGGCATCCGCGGCAAGGAGATCCAGGACCTCGCCGTCAAGGTCATCAGCGACGCGGGCTACGGCGACTACTTCAAGCACGGCCTCGGCCACGGCGTCGGCCTGCAGATTCACGAGCGCCCGAACTTCAGCCGCGGCTACGACAAGCCGTGCCCACTCGGCTCCGTCGTGACCGACGAGCCCGGCATCTACCTGCCGGGCAAGTTCGGCATCCGCGTCGAGGACACTGGCGTCATCACGGAGGACGGCTACAAGCCGTTCGGGCGCTCCTCGCATGACCTGAGGGTCATCGACTGCTAGGACGCGTCCTTCTCGCGTATCTGTCCGAGATCATCGGGGAAGCAGGCGGCCCGGCCGGCGACGACGTCGCCGGCCGGGCTACTTTTATAAACGGGCAGCGGGTTTATCGTGGCCGGGCAATCACAGGCACCATTCTTCACAAAACGTTGCAAAAAAAGTGACCCAAAATTTCCTTTTCTGGAAGCGTTTTCAGTTCACAAGGTGTACACTTATCCACGATGTGGAGCTATCGTGTGCAAATGGTAAGGAAGACGTGAAGCCTTGCACGCGTTCGCATCGGTTCTGTAGGAAGCAGGGTGGACGAAAAGGAGGAAGTTGGATGGTCAGTATTGTCCTAGCCAGCCACGGCAAGTTCGCCGAGGGCATCATGGAATCGGGCAGCATGATCTTCGGTCCGCAGGAAAACGTTGCGGCCGTGGTCCTGACGCCTGACATGGGCCCTGACGACATGCACCAGAAGCTGCTTGACGCGATCGCCACTTTCGACGACCAGGAGCACGTCTTGTTCCTGGTCGACCTGTGGGGAGGTACTCCCTTCAACCAGGTCTCCCGTCTCATCAGCGAAGAGGGGCACGACGATTGGGTCGCCATTACAGGCCTGAATCTGCCGATGCTCGTCTCTGCGTACGGCTCCCGCATGGGTGCCGACACCGCAGTCGCTGTGATGCAGGAGATTTTCACCGAGGCGCGCGACGGCGTCAAGGTGAAGCCGGAGGAGCTGCAGCCGGCCACAGAGGCTCCCGCAGCTGCTGCGGCTGCCCCGGTTGCGGCCGGTGCGATTCCCGAGGGAACCGTGCTGGGCGATGGTCACATCAAGTATGCCTACGTGCGCATCGACACCCGTCTGCTGCACGGCCAGGTGGCGACCGCCTGGACGAAGCAGGTCCAGCCGGACCGCATCCTCGTGGTCTCGGACGGCGTCGCCCACGACGAGCTGCGCAAGAGCATGATCACGCAGGCCGCGCCTCCAGGAGTGCACGTCCACGTCATTCCCATCAGCAAGCTCGTCCAGGTCGACAAGGACCCCCGCTTCGGCGCGACCAAGGCCATGGTCCTGTTCGAGACCCCGCAGGACCTGCTCGAGGCTGAGGAGCAGGGCGTGAAGTTCCCGGAGGTCTGCATCGGCTCCATGGCAGGCTCTGCCGGCAAGACCGTCATCAACCAGGCCATCGCCTGTGACGCGGCCGACGTGGAGTGCCTGAAGAAGATCCGTGACAACGGCACGCACTTCACCGTACAGAAGGTTCCGAGCGACAAGGTCGATGACATCTGGGCTCTTCTCAAAGAGAAGAACATGGCCTAACGGCCTCGATAGGAAGAAGGAGGAAGTTCATGAATCCTATTTCGATCGTGCTTGTCATCGTCGTGGCGTTCCTGGCAGGCATGGAAGGCATCCTGGACGAGTGGGAGTTCCACCAGCCGATTGTTGCCTGCACCCTTATCGGCATCGTGTGCGGGCACCCCACCGAGGGCATCATCCTCGGCGGCAGCCTTCAGCTCATGGCCCTTGGCTGGGCTAACATCGGTGCAGCCGTCGCCCCTGACGCGGCACTCGCGTCCGTTGCGTCCGGCATCATCCTGATGCTCGCCCTCAACGGCGGCACCACCAACGTCACCGCGGCCATCAACACCGCAATCGGTGCTGCAACCGCCCTGTCCGTCGCAGGCCTGTTCCTGACCATGATCTGCCGTACGCTCGCCATCCCCATCGTTCACGCGATGGACGCGGCTGCCGAGAAGGCCGACTTCGCGGCAATCGACCGTCTCCAGATCGGCGCCATCTGCATGCAGGGCGCCCGTATCGCCATCCCGGCTGCGGCCCTCTGCTTCATCCCCGCCCAGGCAGTCACCTCCGTCCTCGAGGCCATGCCCGCATGGCTCTCCGGCGGCATGACGGTCGGCGGCGGCATGGTCGCCTCCGTCGGCTACGCCATGGTCATCAACATGATGGCCACCAAGGAGACCTGGCCGTTCTTCGTCCTCGGCTTCGTTATGGCTACCCTGAAGGAACTCACGCTCATCGCCCTCGGTCTCGTCGGCGGTTGCTTCGCCATCATCTACCTCGGCCTCAAGGAGCTCGCTAAGCAGGGCGCCGGCGCGGCTGGTGGATCCGGCGACCCGCTCGGTGACATCCTGGACGACTACGAGTAGGAAGGGGAGTGAACACAATGGCAGAAGACATCAAGAACACTGAGGCCAAGCCCGGCGAGGTTCGCCTCTCCGTAGCCGACCGTCGCGCGGTCTGCAACCGTCACCAGTACCTGCAGGGCTCCTGGAACTACGAGCGTATGCAGAACGGTGGCTGGTGCTACGCAATGATCCCGGCCATCAAGAAGCTCTATCCCAAGAAGGAAGACCAGATTGCGGCCCTGAAGCGTCACCTGGAGTTCTACAACACCCACCCGTACGTCTCGGCTCCCGTCATCGGCGTCACCCTCGCCATGGAGGAGGAGCGCGCCAACGGCGCCCCGATCGACGACCAGGCCATCCAGGGCGTCAAGGTCGGCATGATGGGTCCTTTGGCAGGCGTCGGCGACCCCGTGTTCTGGTTCACGGTTCGCCCGATTCTCGGCGCGCTCGGCGCATCGCTCGCCCTTGGCGGCAGCATCGTCGGCCCGCTCCTGTTCTTCATCGCCTGGAACGTCATCCGCCTTGCCTTCCTGTGGTACTCGCAGGAGTTCGGCTACAAGGTCGGAACCGACATCTCCAAGGACCTGTCCGGCGGCCTGCTCGGTAGGGTCACCGAGGGCGCTTCCATCCTCGGCATGTTCATCATCGGCGCGCTGGTCCAGCGCTGGGTCTCCATCAGCTTCGCGCCGGTGGTCTCCAACGTCGCGCTCGACTCCAAGGCCTACATCCACTGGGACAAGCTTCCCGCGGGCTACAAGGGCATCCAGGCTGCGTTCGACCAGTACTTCAACCAGGGGCTCTCTCTCACCCCGACCAAGGTCACCACGCTCCAGCAGAACCTCGACTCGCTCATCCCGGGCCTTGCTGCCGTCGGCCTGACCCTGCTCATCTGCAAGCTCCTGAAGAAGAAGGTCTCCCCGATCGTCATCATCCTGTGCCTGTTCGCAGTCGGCATCCTCGGCCGCGTCATCGGCCTGCTCTAAGGGTTTCCTTCGCGATCAGTCGCAAGCAGACTTTGCTCTTCGGGCCGCATCCCCTAAGCTGTTCTCAGCTGGCCACACGGGGGTGCGGCCTCTTCCGTAGCCCGGGGAGGCGACGCCTCCCGCCACGAAGGGTCTGATTCTATGGCTATCTCCATGAACACTAACGTCGAGTACACGGCGAGGGCGACGTTCCTGCAGGGCTTCACCACCTACGGTGACGTAATGGTGGGCGACAAGGCCTTCGAGTTCTACAACGAGAAGAACAAGGAGGACTTCGTCCAGATTCCCTGGGAGGAGGTCGACTACGTCTCGGCCGAGGTCATCGGCAAGAGGAACATCGTGCGCTTCGCCATCTTCACGAAGGAGGCCGGGCACTTCACGTTCTCGACCCGCGACAACAGGGCGACGCTCCGCGCCGTGCGCGAGCACGTCCCTGCGGACAGGCTCCTCAGGTCCCCGAACGCCCTCCAGGTCGCGAAGATGGGCGTCAAGAGCATCCCATCCGTGATCGGAGGAGTATTCAAGCGGGGAAAGTAGGCGCGGGGGCGCGCGACGCCCCTCTCGGCGGACTGCGCGGGGGAGCACACGCGGCAGCGCGACACCAAGGACTACGGTCGCCGCGGGAGGTCGCGCAGGTGCAGCTGTTGTCTCTATGGAGTGCGACGCCATGCGTGCGCAGGGACGAATCGTGCGGTATAGTTGGGTACCGTTGTGATTCCTGCGTCCGCATGGCGGGCGCATATGTTCGTAGAAAGTAGGCAACAGTGGCAACTCTGGGCATTACCGACCTCAAGGTTGGTCTGGGCGTCAACATCAAGGGCAAGGACTGCGTCATTCTCGAGGCGCAGCACGTCAAGCCGGGCAAGGGCAACACCTACGTCCGCACCAAGTACCGCGACATCCGCACCGGCCGCGTGAACGAGGAGAACTTCCAGCAGTCTGCCAAGTTCGAGAGCGTGAACATGCGCACCCGCGAGATGCAGTACCTCTACAACGACGGCAACGCGTACTGGTTCATGGACACCGAGACCTTCGAGCAGATTCCCGTCGACGCTGAGCTCATCGGCGACAACGACAAGTTCCTGAAGGAGAACGACATCTGCCTGCTGCAGTACGCGAACGACGTGCTGTACGCGGTGCAGCCGCCCACCTTCATCGAGGTCGAGATCACCGAGACCGACCCCGGCTTCAAGGGCGACACCGTCCAGGGTGGCACCAAGCCCGCCACCATCGAGACCGGTGCCGTCATCCAGGTTCCCATGTACCTGAACCAGGGCGAGCGCATCAAGGTCGACACGCGCGACGGCAAGTTCGTCCAGCGCGTCTAGCCCCGCACAGACGGATCGTTGGCCCGCGGCAGCGCACAGGCGCGTCGCGGGCCTTTTTTACCGCATGCGAACGCGCGCCCGCCCAGGCCGTTGCGGCTATACTTGTGCAAGGACGTCGTGTATCGTGCCGGCACTCACGGCACCTGCGAAAGGATGGGAAATGAGCGAATCTGAGCTCTATGTCGCCGGAATCGGCATCTCGAGGGGAGTCGTCTCGACCATTGTCACCACCGCGTGCGAGAAGGTCGAGGGCGTCGCCCGCGTGGGCGGCAACGACATCGCGTCGAGCCTCGTGTCCGTCTTCACCAGCCGCAGCGTCGCCCCGGAGGCGGCGGTCGAGTCCGAGGTCGTGGACGACAGCCTGAGGGTGACCGTGCACCTGGCGGTCTTCTATGGATACCCGTTCACCAAGCTCGCCGCAGCCGTGCGCGACGCCGTCGCGGAGGCAATCAGCGAGCAGATCGGCGTCGAGGTGGGCGCCGTGGACGTGTGCATCGACAGCCTCGTTTTTCCCAAGGAGTAACCACTACCGTGTCGAACAAGCATCATCACTTTGGCGGGCGCACCCTCGCCCGCGCCCAGGCTCTGCAGCTTCTGTTCCAGGCGGAGGCGACCGACCGCACCGTGTACGAGGTGCTCGAGGGCGACTACGCCCTGTCGCAAGGCCCCCTCGACCCGTTCGGCGAGATGCTCGCCCGCGGTGCCGATGACATGCGCCACGAGCTGGACGCCGTGATATCCGCGACGTCCTCCAACTGGAGCGTCTCGAGGATGCCGTCCGTGGACCGCAACCTCCTGCGCCTTGCGCTGTACGAGATGCTCGAGGTGGACGAGGTGGCCATCGCCGTCACGATCGACGAGTCCGTGGAGCTTGCGAAGGCGTTCGGCTCCGACGAGTCGCCCAAGTTCATCAACGGCGTGCTCGGGCGCGTCGCCTCAAAGATGGACAAGGGCGAGGACGTCCTGGCCGAGGCGAAGAGGCTTGAGGCGGAGCGCGCCGCCGAGCAGGACGCCGAGGACGAGCCCGACGACGCCGACGGCGAGGCCGCTGACGCCGGCGACGCTGCCGACGAGGGGCTTGGCGAGGAGTAGCGATGGCGAAGCCCGACACCGCCCCGTACAAGACGTTCGACCAGATAACCGACAGGCTGGACGAGATCGTGAGCCAGGTCCGCGACAAGGAGACCTCGCTCGAGCGCTCGCTCGACCTGTTCGACGAGGCCATAGCGCTGGGCTCGAAGGCGGTCGACATGGTTGACAGGACGAACTTCACCCCCGAGGAGGAGGCGAAGCTTCGCGCCGAAGCTAACGACAAGGACGCCGGGCAGGGCGAGAAGGACGAGGGCGCGCAGGAGCAAGGCGCCGACGGCCAGCAGGGCGAGGGCGCGTAGGTGGCCCGCAGGCGGAGGCTCGATGCCGAGCTCGTGGAGCAGGGGCTCTTCTCGTCCAGGGACGAGGCGATGCGCGCCGTGCTCGCGGGCGACGTCAGCACGTCGGACCGCAGGATGGAGTTTCCGGGCGAGCAGGTGAGGCCCGGGATAGAGCTGCACGTGAGGGGACGGATTCCCTACGTGGGCAGGGGCGGGCTGAAGCTGGAGCGCGCGCTCGACGCGTTTGGGGTCGACCCGAGAGGGATGGCGTGCCTGGACGTGGGCTGCTCCACCGGGGGGTTCACGGATTGCCTGTTGAAGCGCGGCGCGGCGTCCGTCCTTGCCGTGGACGTGGGGTATGCCCAGTTCGACTGGGGCCTGCGCACGGACCCGCGCGTGACGCTGCGCGAGCGGACGAACATGGTGGACCTGCCGGACGACGAGAACCGGCACGGCATCGACCTTGCGGTGTGCGACGTCTCGTTTACGTCCGTCCGGACGGTGCTGCCCGCCGTCGTCGAGATGCTGCGCGAGGAGGACTCCGCGTTCCTCACGCTCGTGAAGCCGCAGTTCGAGGCGGAGCGAGACGAGGTGGGAGACGGCGGCATCGTGAGCGATCCCACCGTGCACCTGAGGGCGCTCTCGGACGTGGCGCAAGCGTTCTGCGAGGAGGGGCTCAGGCCCGTCGCGGCGTGTCCGAGCCCCATCAGGGGCCACAAGGGAAACAGGGAGTTCCTGCTGCTTGGCCGCACCGCAACGGGGCATCTGACCTGCGGCTTGGACCTCGAGGCCGTCGTGGGCGACGGCGCGGTCGCCCGCGTGGGCTAGCGCGTCCGCGCGACGTTATACGTTTCGCGCGCGGGTGCTACACTTTTTGCTAGACGTGTCTGACCGCAAGGCTTGGAAGTGGTGTCGGTGAAGGTCCTTCTGATTCCGAACTATGCTCGCAAGGATGCCGTGGCGGGCGCTCGCTCGCTTGCGGAGTGGCTTGACGGGCAGGGCGTCGAGGTCCAGTGGGCGCACGACAAGAAGCTGTATCCAGACAAGGTGGTCGACACGACGGGCGTGGGGCTGGCCGTATCGTTTGGCGGCGACGGAACGCTCCTGCGCGCCGCGAAGATCGTGGGCTACTCCGAGATCCCCCTCGTTGGCATATCGTACGGGCACCTGGGCTTTTTGACCTGCGCCGGCCCCGACGACGTGATAGAGACGGTGGGCGACGCGCTCGAGCATCGCATGCACGCGTCGCACAGGGCGACCTTGGACATATCGGTTGACTTCAAGGCACCGGACGGCGCGATCTTCTCGAAGCGGCGCTTCGCGCTGAACGACCTCTCGCTCACGCACGGGGTGCGGGGCGACATGATCGTGTTCGACGTGGCGGTCTCTGGGCACCACGTGGACACGCTGCGCGGGGACGGGTTCGTGGTGGCGACGGCGACGGGCTCGACGGGATACGCGCTCGCCGCGGGCGGCCCGATCGTGACGCCGGAGTTCAAGGGCATGGTGTGCGTGCCGGTGGCGCCGCACACGATTCTGGCGCGGGCGTTCCTGACGTCGTCCACCGACGTGGTCGAGCTGAAGATTAACCCGGAGCGCGACCCGGAGAGGCTGTTCTTCGCGGACGGCCAGCCGATCGTGGCCGAGGGCGCGCGCCCCGTGAGGGCGACGGTGCGCCGCGGCCCGGGCGACCTCATCCTGCTGGACCGCAGCTCGAAGAGCTTCTACCAGTCGGTCTCGCGCGTGTTCTACGGAAGGGACAAGGACTAGCACATGATCGACGAGCTTCGCGTAAGGAACGTCGCGCTCATAGAGGACGCGACCATCAGACCCGCCGCGGGGTTGACCGTGCTCACCGGCGAGACCGGCACGGGCAAGTCGGCGCTGCTGTCCTCCCTCAAGCTGCTGATGGGGGAGCGCGCGGACGCCGGGGCCATACGCGAGGGGGCCGACGGGCTCGAGGTGGAGGGCCGACTGTTCGTGCGCGGCGGGGACCCCGACGGGACCGTGGTGCGTCGCAGGGTGGAGTCCACGGGGCGAGGTCGCGTGGAGGTGGACGGCCACATGGCGTCCGTGCGCGAGCTCGCGGGCGGCGTGGGCGCGACGATCGACATCTGCGGCCAGCACGAGCACCAGAGGCTGCTGCAGGTGGCGACCCACGTGGACCTTCTGGACGCATGGGCCGGCGACGCGGCCGCGGACGCCCTGGGCAGCTACCAGCGTGCGCTGCGCGCCGCGCGGGACGCCGCGGACGAGCTGGAGCGCGTGCGCGAGATGAGCCGCGCTGAGGACGGCCGCGTGGAGGAGGCCGCCTTCGTCCTGCGCAAGATTGACGACGTGGCGCCGAAGGCCGGCGAGTACGAGGAGCTTGAGGAGACGCTGCCGAAGGCGGAGCACGCCGAGGCGCTGCTGCGCGCGGCGGGCGAGGCGCGCGAGGGTATCGTGGGGGACGGCGGCGTGGAGGACGCGCTGTCCGAAATAGTGGGGACCCTGCGCGACGCCGCGAGGTTCGACCCCGCGCTGGGGAGCTTTGCGGACACGCTCGAGAGCTCGCTCATCGACATCGAGGACGTGACCGCCGGCCTGCGCGAGTACCAGGACGGCGTGGACTTCGACCCGGAGGCGCTCGACCGCCTGCAGGAGCGCATGGCGCAGCTGCAGGGGCTGCTGCGCTCGTACGGGCCGCGCATGGAGGACGTGCTCGAGCGCCGCGAGAAGGCGGCCGAGCTGGTCGAGGCCGCTCGCGACGGGGGAGAGCGCGTGGCGCGCGCCCAGGAGGCGCTCGACGCGGCCGAGAAGGACCTTGCCGCCGCGGCCGACGCCCTGGACCAGGTGCGCGCGAAGGCCGCGCCCGGGCTGGCCGCGGCCGTGACGGAGCAGATGGCGTTCCTGGAGATGGGCACGGCCGAGCTCGAGGTCGCAAGCGAGAGGCTCCCGCGCGCGCAGTGGTCCTCGCAGGGGCCGAGCAAGGTGGAGCTCATGTACCGCCCGGCGGCGGGGCTCACGGCGCGCCCGCTGCGCAAGATCGCCTCCGGCGGCGAGATATCCCGCGTGATGCTGGCGTGCAAGGTGGTGCTCGGCAACGCGGACTCGACGGAGACCCTCGTGTTCGACGAGGTGGACGCCGGCGTGGGTGGGGCCACCGCCGTGGCGCTGGCCCAGGTGCTCGCGAGGCTCGCGCGGACGCACCAGGTGATCGTGGTGACGCACCTGGCGCAGGTCGCCGTGATGGCGGACGCCCACTACGTGGTGACGAAGGTGGGCACGGACGTGCCGAGGACGACGCTGTCCCAGGTGGAGGGCGAGGACCGCGTGCGCGAGGTCGCGCGCATGCTCTCCGGCGACCAGAGCGAGGCGTCGCTCGACCACGCGCGGCAGATGCTCGCCGAGGCCGAGGAGGTCCGCGGCCAGGGGGCGTAGCCCTTCTCGCCCGGCGCGCCCGAGGGGGCGAAGGCTCCCGTGCGGGTGGCCTCGCGCACGTGGGGGTTGCGTGGGTTCATGAATTTGTAACGAACGTAGCCCCAGCGGTAACGAACTCGCTGTAAGATGAAATCCCGTAAAGAGGAAAACTTTTACGGGAAGGTCTGAGCATGACCAAGCACATCTTCGTAACTGGCGGCGTCGTGTCCTCACTAGGAAAGGGCATCACGGCCGCGTCCCTCGGCAGGCTACTCAAGGCGCGTGGCTACAAGGTCATGATGCAGAAGGCCGACCCCTACCTGAACGTCGACCCGGGCACGATGAGCCCGTTCCAGCACGGCGAGGTCTTCGTGACCGAGGACGGCAAGGAGACCGACCTCGACCTGGGCCACTACGAGCGCTTCATCGACGAGAACCTCACGCGCGGCTCCAACTTCACCACTGGCGCCATCTACCAGTCGCTCATCAGCCGCGAGCGCGCCGGGGACTTCCTGGGCGGCACCGTGCAGGTCATCCCGCACGTCACGAACGCCATCAAGGAGCGCTTCCTGCGCATCGAGGAGCAGACCGGCGCCGACATCGTGATCACGGAGCTCGGCGGCACCATCGGCGACATCGAGGGGCAGCCGTTCGTCGAGGCCATCCGCGAGTTCCGCAAGGAGAAGGGCGCGGGCAACACGCTGGTGATCCACGTGAGCCTCGTGCCGTACATCGCCGCGGCCCACGAGGTGAAGACGAAGCCGACGCAGCACTCCGTGAAGGAGATGCGCTCGCTGGGCCTGCAGCCCGACTTCATCGTGTGCCGCTCCGACCACGAGGTTGAGGCGCCCATCCGCGCGAAGATCGCCCACTTCTGCGACGTGGACGAGGACTGCGTGTTCGAGAACTCCGACTGCCCGTCCATCTACGACGTGCCGCGCCACCTCTCCGCGCAGGGCTTCGACGTGAAGGCCCTCGAGAAGCTGGGGCTCGAGGTCCGCGACGGCGACATGACCGAGTGGGACACGTTCACCTCGCGCATGCATGCGTGCAACAAGCTCGAGGACACCACGAGGATTTGCGTCGTGGGCAAGTACACCGAGCTTCCGGACGCCTACCTCTCCGTCATCGAGGCGCTGCACCACTCCGGCGTCCACTTTGGCCACAAGCTCAAGATCGACCTCATCGCCGGCGGCGAGCTGACCGAAGAGAACGTGGACGCGACCCTGGCCGGCTACGACGGCATCCTCGTGCCCGGCGGCTTTGGCCAGCGCGGCGTGGAGGGCAAGATCCTCGCGGCGCAGTACGCCCGCGAGCACAAGATCCCGTACCTGGGCATCTGCCTGGGCCTGCAGGTTGCCGTGAGCGAGTTCGCGCGCAACGTCGCCGGCATGCCGGGCGCAAACTCCGCCGAGTTCGCACCGGACTCCCCGTATCCCGTGATCGCCCTCATGCCGGACCAGGAGGACGTGACGGACAAGGGCGGCACCATGCGCCTGGGCGCCTACCCGTGCAAGGTCGCGCGTGACTCGCTCGCGTACGAGGCGTACGGCGACGAGCTCGTGTACGAGCGCCACCGTCACCGCTACGAGGTGAACAACGCGTTCCGCCAGCAGCTGCAGGACGCGGGCCTCGTGATCTCGGGCCTGTCGCCGGACGACCGCCTGGTCGAGATGGTGGAGCTGCCTGAGTCCGTGCACCCGTGGTTCGTCGCGAGCCAGGCCCACCCGGAGTTCAAGAGCCGCCCGACGAAGCCGGCGCCCCTGTTCCGCGAGTTCGTGCGCGCCTCCATCGCGTCCCACGAGGGGATAGACCGTCACGACGTGACGTCCTCCGTGGACTAGCGGGGAGGAACCGTTGGACCTTGCCGACGCGCTTGACGACTACCTGGGCTACCTCGCCGTGGAGCGGGGCAGCTCGGCGAACACCGTCCAGTCGTACGGCAGGGACCTGAAGAGGTACATAGCATTTCTGGGGGAGCGCGGCATCGCGTCCCCCGAGGACGTGACGAGGTCCGACATCGAGGCCCACCTGGCTGGGCTGACCGATGCGGGCCTCGCCGCGTCCTCCGTCCAGAGGGCGGCCTCGGCCATCAAGGGCTTCCACAAGTTCATGGTGGGCGAGCAGATCACGCGCAACCACCCGAGCGCGAACCTGCCGCTGCCAAGGCGCCCGGAGCGCCTGCCGGAGGTGCTGACGCACGAGCAGGCGTTCGCGCTCATGGACGAGCCGTTCCGCCCGGAGCTTGAACCCAGGCCGCGCGTGCTGAGAAGCGGACGTCTGGACGCGCGCCCGCAGGCTGCGTTCCATCGCGACAAGGCGATGCTGGAGGTGCTGTACGGCTGCGGCCTGCGCGTGTCAGAGCTGTGCGGGCTCGACGTGCGCGACGTCATGCTGGACGAGGAGGTCCTGCGCGTGATGGGCAAGGGCTCGAAGGAGCGCCTCGTGCCGCTTTTGGGCACGGCGAAGCGCGCGCTCGCCACGTACCTGGAGAGGTGGCGCGGCGTCCTTTCGGCCTCCGGCGCGGCGGGTGACGCCGTGTTCCTGAGCGAGCGCGGCACCCGCATCACGCGCCAGGCCGTGCATCGCATGGTGGAGCGCTACGGCAGGCTCGTGGGGATCGAGGGCCTGCATCCCCACACCCTGCGACACACCTACGCCACGCACATGCTGGAGGGCGGCATGGACCTCAGGACCGTGCAGGAGCTCCTGGGGCACGCGAGCATCTCGACGACGCAGCTCTACACCCACATCGACCTGACGCACGTGCGCATGGTCTACCTGGAGGCCCACCCGCGCGCCCGCATGGGCTCGTAGGGGCTGCGCCGGCGCCGCGCGGTGGGACGGCCTCCCACCAAGGCGAGAAGAGCGTGCCGCCGTGCCTGGCACCACATCTTGTGGGACGGCCTCCCACCACGCCTCCCACCCACAGTGGGACGGCCTCCCACCACGCCTCCCACCCACAGTGGGACGGCCTCCCACCAGCTCGCGGGGTCGCAGGCGTCCGCCGGGGTCGCGCCGCAGCCACCCCCAACTGGGAAAACGCGTTCTTCTCGCCCGTTTGCGCAGGTCAGGGCCACAAAACACAATTCCATCACATTCCGCAAAAAAGCGCCGGGGAGTCGCATCCTCGGCGTTTGTGTTGCAGAACGACCGTTCTCACAACATGTGGGGGAGGTCGAAGGCCGTCAGATTGCCGCCCGGACCCGATTTTTGACCTCAGGTGTTTTGAGGTGTCGACGAGTGTTGCGGGGTGGGGCATTTGGGCTATAGTAGTTGTCACGCCTTCGAGGGGGACGCCCCGGCGGAACAAGAGGGGAGGGCGAATGTACCTGACTGGCACCTACAAGCACAACCTGGATGCCAAGCAGCGCATTACCCTTCCAGCACCGTTTCGCAAGGAGTTTGGGGAGAAGGTCTGCCTCATCCCCATCGGGGGCAAGATCCTTGGCTTCACTCCCGAGGGTCACCAGGCATGGGTCGAGAGCTACTTTCCCAACGGCTACAACCCTCGCAGCAAGAAGGACGAGCGCCTGCGCTTTCTGCTGAACGCGAAGACGATGACGCTCGAGCTGGACTCCGCGGGGCGCCTGGCACTGGGGAAGCTCGGCGCGGAGGCCCTGGCCTCGTGCGACATCAAGCGCGAGGTGGCGGTCGTCGGCAACACGGACCACTTCGAGATCTGGGACGCCGAGGACTACGACAAGACCATCGCGGAGCTCGACGAGAGCATCGACGAGCTCGACAGCCTGATGTACGACTAGGGGGTGGACCTCTTGACACATGAATATCGGCACATTCCCGTCATGCTGGACGAGGTCCTGTCCCAGCTCGACCCCAAGCCGGGCGAGGTCGTATGCGACTGCACCCTGGGAGGGGCCGGACACTCGGTGGAGCTTGCCAGGCGCATCCAGCCCGGCGGTCTCTCCATCGGGATCGACCAGGACGACATGGCGCTCGAGGCCGCGGCGCGGCGCTTTGGGGACGAGGTCCCCGGGGCGGAGCACCGCTTCCTGAAGGGGAACTTCGGCTCCCTGGACGAGCTCCTGGTCAAGGCGGAGGTGCCCGGCGTCGACTGCTTCCTGTTCGACATCGGAGTCTCCTCCCCGCAGCTCGACATCCCCGAGAGGGGCTTCTCGTACCACGAGGACGCCCCGCTTGACATGCGCATGGATCCGGGTAACAACACCCTAACCGCAGCAGAGGTCATCAACACCTACAACGAAGCCGACCTCGCCCGGATCTTCCGCGTCTATGGGGACGAGAAGTACGCGTCCAGAATCGCCCGCCAGATCGTCCTGAGGCGCAAGAGCGAGCCCATCGAGACGACGCTACAGCTGGTCGACGTCATCAAGGCCGGCATCCCCGCCGCGGGACGCCGACACGGGGGGCATCCCGCCCGCAAGACGTTCCAGGCGCTGCGCATCGAGGTGAACCACGAGCTCGACGTGCTGGACCAGGGGCTTCGCGCCGCCATCAGGTGGGCGAACCCGGGCGGCAGGATCTGCGTGATCTCGTACCACTCGCTCGAGGACAGGATCGTGAAGCACGTCTTCGCGGAGATGTCGCAGGGCTGCATATGCCCGCCGGACCTTCCGGTGTGCGTGTGCGGGCACGTGCCGATAGTCAGGGTCAGCACGAAGAAGCCCCTCGTCGCAAGCGAGGGGGAGGTGAGCCGGAACCCCCGCGCTCGCAGCGCGCTCATGAGGGTGGCCGTCCGTTTGGACACCACCGGCGAGGGCGCATGAGATAGACGCATACGGCCGCGGCCGTTTGCCATAGCACCACAAACGAAGCATTTCGCACCAGAACGCAGCTTAAACGAACTACCAACGCACAACAGCCAAGTGCCACCGCGAGCGGTGGCCTTGGTCATCTAAGGGGACGGAAATGGGCATGATGGGCTCCGAGGCATACAGCTACTACGGAAACGCATACGAGCGGCCTCGCGAGGTAGAGCGCCACGCGCCGTTCGAGGTCGTTCGCGGCGGTGGCCTGGACGCCCGCGTCAGGAGCGGCGTGTCGGCCGCGTTCTGGACCCGCTTCAAGCTCTTCGTAGCATGCGCGCTGGCGTTCGCGGCCATCGGCATCTGCCGCGTCGCGCTCACCGCGGCCACGGTCTCCAACCTCACCCAGGCAAACGCCCTGGAGGAGAAGATCTCGACGTCCGCGTCCGCAAACAGCGACCTCAAGATCGAGCGCTCCGTGCTCAGCAGCAGCTCGCGCATCAACGCCATCGCGACGCAGAACTACGGCATGGTCCCGTCGACCGACACCGAGTCGATGGACGCCTCCGCCAAGGGCGCCGACGCATCCGCGAAGGCGACGTCCGACGACGCGCAGCAGGCATCTGCAAAAGATGCGCAGTCCTCGGATGTGCGCTAGCTTTCGCACTCCGTGGCGTAAACTGCATATCCGTGAGATACCAGAATGGAAATAGAGACGGCCGCAGAGGCCGGTACGACGTGAAGGGAGCCTCGTACGACGAGGCTCCCCGTTCGCGTCGCGGCGTCCCCGTGCGCGGCGGACGCGCCCCGCAGCACAGCTCGTACGACCAGATGGTGAGGATAGTGTCCGTCGTCCTGGGCGCCATACTGCTCCTTGTGGTGGGAAGGCTCATCTACCTCCAGGTGGTGGACGCGAAGTACCTGTCCGCGAAGGCGACGGCGCAGCGCACGAACGAGATAACCATCCACGCGAAGCGCGGCACCATATACGACCGCAACGGGAACGTCCTGGCCACGAGCGAGGACTGCAAGACCATCTACTGCAACCCGCAGGAGGTGAACGACCCCGCCGAGGCCGCGTCCGTGCTCGCGGACGAGCTGGGCGGCGAGGACACGGACTACGTCGACAAGCTGATGGGCGACAACTCGTTCACCTACATCAAGCGGCAGGTGGACGACGACGTTGCCAAGAGCGTGCAGAAGAGGCTCGAAAAGAAGAAGATCCGCGGCATCTACTACCTGGACGACGTGAAGCGCGTCTATCCCTACGGCGCCACGGGCGGGCAGGTGCTCGGCATCGTCGGCACGGACGGCAACGGCCTGAGCGGCCTGGAGCTGTACTACAACGACGTGCTCGAGGGCACGGACGGGAAGATGATGGTAGAGACCGGCTCGGGAGGCACGCCCATAGCCGGCGGCAACTCCCAGGTCGTGAAGAAGGCCCGAAACGGCAAGGACATCGTCATCTCGCTCGACATAGACGTCCAGAAGATCGCGGAGGACACCATCGTCCAGGGCGTGAAGGACTACAAGGCGGACTCCGGGTCGGTCATGGTGACCGACCCCAAGTCCGGCGAGATCATCGCCGCGTGCTCGACCCCGCTCTTCAACATCACGGACACCTCGCAGATAAAGGAGGGCGCGCTGAACCTGAAGCCGGTCTCGTCCTCCTACGAGCCGGGCTCCATCTTCAAGGTGCTGACCGCGGCCATCGGCATCGACAACGGGCTCGTCACGCCGAGCTCGACGTTCTCGGTGCCGGGCAAGGTCAGGGTGGGCGACGACCTCGTGGGCGACGACGACGGCCGCACGGCGACCATGAACATGTCGCTGAGGGAGATCCTGAGGCGCTCCTCGAACGCCGGCATGGCGCTCGTGGCGCAGGACGTGATAGGCGAGGAGAAGTTCGCGAACGGCATCGCGAAGTTCAAGATCGGCTCGAAGACCGGCATCGACTACCCGGGCGAGGTGAAGGGCATCGTCAAGCAGCTGAACCAGTACGACGGCGCCAGCCTGGGCTCCATGTCGTTTGGCCAGTCCCTCGCCATACCGCTGGACCAGATGGTGAAGGCCATCGGGTCCATCGCGAACGACGGCAAGGTCGTGACGCCGCACTTCCTGGTGAGCAGGGGCGGCAAGAAGGTCGCGTGGAAGACCGAGGGCCGCTCCGTGTCCAAGAAGACGGCGGACGAGGTGACGGACATGATGCGCACGGTCGTGAAGGACGGTACGGCGCAAGCGGCTCAGGTCAAGGGCTACGACGTGGCGGGCAAGACCGGCACGGGCGAGCAGGCGGACGATTCGGGCAAGTACGTGGCGTTCAAGTACGTGAGCTCGCTCATAGGGTTCGCGAACGCGAGCGACCCGAAGGTGCTCGTGTACGTTGGCCTGAACGGCACCCCGTATCTGGCCACGTCCTCCGCGGCGCCGCTCTTCTCTACAATCATGAGTGAGGCCCTATCCGACATGGGTGTGACGCCTGACGCGGGCTAGCCGCGCCGGGGAAGGTGACAGGTGGTTCGATGGTGAAGATCTCCGTTTCCGAAATGGTTCGCGCGACCGGCGCGGACGTGGCGCTCGAGGTTCCCGGCGGCGTCGTCGAGGGCGTCCAGACCGACTCCCGCGCAGTGGGTACCGGCATGTGCTTCGTGTGCTTCGCGGGCGAGCGGGTCGACGGCAACAGGTTCGCCCCCGCCGCGGTGGAGGCGGGCGCCGCCGCCGTCGTGATGACGCGCGAGCCTGACGAGGAGCTGCTCGCCCTCGCGCGCGAGCGCGGCTGCTCCGTGCTGAGGGCCAAGGACGACGACCCGGAGGAGTTCATGCTGCGCCTGGCCGGGGCCTGGAGGCGCATGAACCCGCAGTGGGTCGTCGTGGGCGTCACGGGCTCGGTCGGCAAGACCACCACGAAGGACATGCTGAGGGCGTCGCTCGCCACGCGCTACCGCGTGCACGCCACCGCCGGCAACTTCAACAACCTCATCGGGCTTCCTCTCACCATCCTTTCCGCCGACAGTGCGGACGAGGTGCTGGTGTGCGAGATGGGCATGAACCATAAGGGCGAGCTCACGAGGCTCGCGGCCGCCGCGCTCCCCACCGTGTCGCTCATCACGAACGTCGGCACGAGCCACATCGGGCTTCTGGGCTCGCGCGAGAACATCGCCCGCGCGAAGGCGGAGATCGTTTCCGGCATGCGCCCGACCGCCGAGCCGCAGTCCGGCGTGAGCCCCATGCTCGCCATGACGTCCGACAACGACTACGCGCCGCTCATCGAGCGCGAGTACGCCGCTCTCGCCGGCGTCGCGTGCGTCTACGTGGGCACGGGCGAGAAGGACGACGTCCGCGCCTCCGGCGTTCGCCTTGACGGGGAGGGGCGCCCGTCCTTCTCGCTCGGCTTTGCCGACGGATGGTCGAGGGAAGTGACGCTGGACGTCCCCGGAAGGGCCGTCGTGCAGGACTTCCTGCTCGCGATGGCCGTCTGCGACCGCCTGGGCGTGGACCGCGACGCCGCGGCCGACGCGATGGAGCACATGCCGCGCACCGGCATGAGGCTCGAGGTCATCCGTACCGCGGGCAAGCCCAGCATGATCGACGACTCGTACAACGCGAGCCCCAGCTCCATCGCCGCGGCGCTCGACGTGCTGTGCTCCATGGAGTGCGCCGGCAGGAGGGTCGCCGTCCTGGGCGAGGTGGGCGAGCTCGGTAGCGAGTCCGCGCGCTTGCACGGCTACATCGGCGCGTACGCCGCCGCGAAGCCGATCGACCTTCTGGTGCTCGTGGGGACGGACGACGCCCGGCAGATGCGCGAGGCCGCGCTCACCATGGGCTTCTCGGAGGACAGGCTTGAGCTGTTCCCGGACGTGGAGTCCGCTGTCGCGACCATCGGCGCGGTGCTGGGCCCCGATGACCTCGTACTAGCAAAGGGCTCGAGGTCGGCCGGCCTCGACCAGTTCGTCAAGGGAGTGTTGGCCTGATGTTTGGAAACCCGAGCTACCCCACGTACCAGATCTTCCTCGCGGCCGTGATCGCCGCGGCCATCGTGCTCGTGCTCATGCCGCTCTTCATCAGGCTCATGCGCCACGAGGGCATAGGCCAGCAGGTCAGGGCGGACGGGCCCCAGAGGCACCTCGTCAAGCAGGGCACGCCCACCATGGGCGGCGTCGTGATCCTGGCGGCGGTCCTCATCACGTGCGCGGTCCAGGCGCACTGGACTATGGACCTCGTCCTCGCGGTGCTCGCGACCTACCTCACCGGATCGCTCGGGCTCCTGGACGACATCGAGAGCGTCGCGCACAAGCGCTCGCTCGGCCTCACCCCCTCGCAGAAGATGGTCGGCCTCATAGCGATCTCCGTCGCGTTCTGCGTGCTCGCGGTGAACTTCTGCGGCGTGTCGCCCCAGGTGGCGTTCCCGGGCGGCGCCGTGCTCGACCTCGGCGTCCTTGCGACCACGGTCAAGGTGGGCGCCACGGCCGTCAGGCTGCCGTGGCTGTACATGTTCTTCGTGTTCCTGCTGATGGCCGGCCTCTCGAACGCCGTGAACCTCACGGACGGCCTCGACGGCCTCGCCGGCGGCTGCACGCTCGTCGTCATGCTCATCATGGGCATGGTCGCGTTCAGCTACGGCGAGAGGAACCTCGCCATCTTCGCCGCGGCCATATCCGGGGCGCTCGTGGGATTCCTGTGGTACAACTGCTACCCCGCGTCCATCTTCATGGGCGACACGGGCTCTCTCGCCCTCGGCGCCGCGTTCGCGTCGCTCGCGGTCCTCACGAAGACCGAGATCTGCTCGCTCGTGATGGGCGGACTGTTCATCGTGGAGGCGCTCAGCGTCATCATCCAGGTCGTCAGCTTCAAGACGACGGGCAAGAGGGTGTTCCTCATGGCGCCCATCCACCATCACTTCGAGAAGAAGGGCTGGAGCGAGACGAAGGTCGTCATCCGCTTCTGGATCGTCTCGGCGGCGTTCGCCGTCCTCGGATTCGCGCTCTACTTCCAGCTTCGCTAGGGAGGCCAACATGGCTCGGGAAATCGAAAACAGGCTGGGCGACGTGTGCGTCCTCGGGCTCGGCAAGACCGGCCGCGAGGTGGCGCGCTACCTGTGCGAGCAGGCTCGGGGGCGCGTGTCCTCCGTCACGCTGTACGGCGGTGCGAGCTCCGTCGAGGGCGACGCCACGCGTGAGCTCGAGGCGCTCGGGGTGCGCGTCGTCGTCGGCACGGAAGAGGTCGAGGGCGCCTACGACCTCACGGTGTCGTCTCCCGGCATATCCGAGTTCTCGCCGTTCTTCTCGTCCGCGCGCGAGCACTCCCGCGAGATCGTCGGCGAGCCGGAGTTCGCGTGGCGCGAGAGCCCGTACAAGTGGGTCGCCATCACCGGCACCAACGGCAAGACCACCACGACCACGCTTTCGACGGCGCTCTTGCACGAGGGCGGCCTTTCCGCCGTCGCCGTCGGCAACATCGGCAACCTCTGCACCGGCGAGGTCGCCGCGCGCACGCCGGACGAGTGGTTCGTGGCGGAGCTCTCCAGCTTCCAGCTCGCGTGCACGCGCCTTCTGCACCCGCGCGTCGCGTGCCTGCTCAACGTCACGCCCGACCACGTCGAGTGGCACGGCTCGATCGAGGCGTACGCCGCGGCGAAGGAGAAGATCTTCCAGAACCTCGACGCGGGCGACCTCGCGATCGTGAGCGAGGAGGACTCGTGGTGCCGCGCCGTCGTCTCGCGTCTGGAGGCGCGGGGGATGCGCGTGTGCCACCTCAACGTCCATGCGGAGCCGCAGGCGCCGTGTGCCGCGTTCGTGCGCGACGGGAGGCTCGTCGTCCGGCTGGACGGAGTGGAGCACGACCTCATGGCGACGTCCGAGGTGCCCATCGCGGGCGACCACAACCTGCAGAACGTGCTCGCGGCATCCGCGCTCGCGCTCGAGCTCGGCGTCGACCCGGAGGGCGTAGCGCGCGGCGTGCGCGCGTTCCACGCCCTCGAGCACCGCATCGAGCCGTGCGGCGAGGTCGCGGGCGTGCGCTTCGTGAACGACTCCAAGGCCACGAACACCGACTCCGTGCAGAAGGCGCTCACGGCGTTTCCCCAGGGCCGCATCGTGCTCCTGCTCGGCGGCCACGACAAGGGGACGGACCTCGCGCCGCTTGCGGCGGACGTCGCGCGCGACTGCAAGGCGACCGTGTGCTTCGGGGCGGCGGGCGAGCGCATCGCCTCCGCGCTCGAGGACGCGCTCGCGGCGGGCGGCGGTGCCACGAGGGTCGTGCGCGCGCCGCACCTGCGCGAGGCGTTCTACGCCGCCGTGTCCGAGGCCGCGCCGGGTGACGTGGTGCTCCTCTCGCCTGCGTGCTCGTCCTTCGACGAGTTCGCGAACATGGCGGAGCGCGGCCGCGCGTTCAAGCGGATGGTAAGTGACCTGGGGAAGAAAAGAGAGAGCTAGCGTATGCAGCGTGTGGAGTCGGCAGGCCAGACAACGGCGAGAAGAACGGCCGAGGCCGGCCACGGCGCGTTCGCCGATCGCTACATCTTCGGGGTCCCCGCGCGCTTCATGGCGCCGCGCCTGCTCTTTCTGGGCGCCGTCGCGTTCCTTGCGCTCTTCGGGCTCACGATGATCTACTCGTCGTCGTCCATCACGGCGCTCTCGTCGGCGGACGCCAACTACAACCCCGCGTTCTACCTGCAGCGCCAGCTGTTCTTTGGCGCGGTGGGCATCGTGCTCGCGTTCGTGATCGCTCGCTTCGACTACCACCTGTGGGTGCGAAAGCTCTTGGTGGTGGAGTGGGTCGTCACGCTGCTCCTTCTGCTGCTGGTGCTCACGCCGTTCGCGGGGTCGGACGCCTACGGCGCCACGCGCTGGATCCAGGTGGGCCCCGTGAACCTGCAGCCGTCCGAGTTTGCCAAGATCACGCTCATCCTCGTGGCGGCAAACCTCATCAGCGAGTACTACGAGGGGACGACGTACAGCTCGCGCGAGCTGCTGACGTTTTTCCTGCTTGGCGTCATGCTGCCCCTCGGCCTCATCTTCATGCAGCCCGACAAGGGCACCGTCACGGTCGTGGCCGTGACGCTCGTCATCATGCTGTACTTCGGCGGCGCGTCCGGCAAGCTGTGCGTCGGCATCCTCGTCCTTGGCATCGCGACGCTTGCCCTCATCTCGTACGCGCAGCCGTACTCGCGCGCCCGCATCCAGACCATGCTCAACCCGTGGTCCGACCCGTACAACAAGGGCTACCAGCTCATCCAGGGGCTGTACGCGTTCGGCTCCGGCGGCGTCTTCGGCGTGGGGATCGGCATGTCGAAGCAGAAGTACAGCTACCTGCCCATGGCGTACAACGACTTCATCTTCGCGGTCGTGGGCGAGGAGCTGGGGCTCGTGGGCACGCTCGGCATGGTCGCGGCGTTCGTCGTGCTGCTGTGGGCCGGCCTCAAGATCGCGCGCTATGCCCCGGACCTCGCGGGCCAGCTCGCCGCCGTGGGGTGCACGTTCATCATCGTCGCGCAGATGCTGCTCAACGTGACCGGCGTGCTGTGCATGTTCCCGCTTTCCGGAAAGCCGATCCCGTTCGTCTCGTACGGCGGCTCCTCCATCATGAGCAGCCTCATGCTCGCGGGCGTCGTCATGTCCGTCTCGCTTCAGAGCAAGCTGCCCCAGACGGAGTACGACGACCGCAGGAGCGAGTGGAGCGTGACGTCCGCGCCCAGGCAGGAGTCGTTCGTGGGCGAGCCCACCCCCAGGAGCGCGCGCGGAACGAGTGTGCCGCTCGCTGGGACGCCGGCGGCCGCCCAGCCGGCGCGCGGCAGGTTCACGGTACTTGGCGGTGGGCGCGAGAGCGGGGCCGGGCGCACGGGGGGCTCAGCCACGAGCCCGGAGCAGCTCAGGCGCGAGCGAGAGATGCGCGCCAGGGCGAATGGTGCTAGAGTCACTTCCGACAGGCAGGGCAGGACGCGCATCGACCTCGGGCCGAGCGCGAGCGACCGGCTGAGGACCAGAAACCACGGTCCCGAGGTGAGGGGCTACGACGACCCGACCCGGGACAGAAGGAGGGACAGGCGTGGCAGATAGCTTGAGGGTGGCGATCGCCGCCGGCGGAACCGCGGGCCACATCAACCCGGCGCTCGCGCTGGCAGAGGAGCTCGCCGCGCGCGGGCATCAGGTGGAGTTCTTCGGCCAGCCCAAGAAGCTGGAGTCCACGCTCGTGCCGCAGGCGGGCTTCCCGTTCAATCCCATCGACGTCACGGGCTTCGACCGCTCGCGCCCCTGGACGCTCGTCTCGGCGCTGTGGCGCATGCGCGCCGCGCAGAAGACGATCGGCCGCCACTTCGGCTCGGAGCGACCGGACGTCGCCGTGGGCTTTGGCGCCTACATAGAGCTCCCGCTCATAAACTGGTGCCACGCACAGGGCATTCCGTGCGTCATCCACGAGCAGAACTCCGTACCGGGTCTTGCCAACAAGACGTCCGCCGCGAAGGTGAAGACGGTGTGCGTGTCGCTCCCCGTCGCCATCGACGCGTTCAGGGGCAAGGTCGGGCCCGACACCCAGATCGTAGTCACGGGCAACCCCGTCAGGCAGAGCGTCATCCGCGCCGACCGCGCACAGGGCCGTCGCGACCTCGGCATCCCCGAGGACGCGACGATGCTCCTCGTCTTCGGCGGCAGCCTCGGCGCGCGCCACCTCAACCAGGGGGTCGCGGCCCTGAAGTCCAAGCTCCTCTCGCGCAGGGACCTCTACGTCATCCACTCCACGGGCAAGGGCGAGTACGACTCCGTCGTGCAGGAGCTCGCTCTCACGCAGGAAGAGTCCGCGCGCTGGCGCGTCATGCCCTACATCGACCGCATGGGCGAGGCCCTCGCGGCCGCCGACCTCGTGCTCTCCCGTGCCGGCGCGTCCTCCGTGGCAGAGATCGCGGCGCTCGCCGTGCCGAGCATGCTCGTGCCGTACCCCTTCGCGACGGCGGACCACCAGACCACCAACGCCCGCTACCTCGTGGACGCGGGCGCCGCGGTGCTCCTTCCGGACGAGAAGATCGACACGCCGGAGTTCGAGGACGACCTCCTGGGCCTCGTCGACGACCCGACCCGTCGCCAGGCAATGCGCGACGCCGCCCGGGGCCTGGCCCAGGACAAGGCGGCCCTCGCGCTCGCCGACCAAGTGGAAAGTGCCGCGGCGCTCAAGGCGTAGCGCCACGGCAACCCATATTGCGCTAGAGTATGGTTAGGCCCACGTGCCGTGGGCCGTTTCTTCATGTCTAAGAGAGGTTTCTGATGGCTAACGACATCCAGCGCGTCAGCAGCGCACACTTCATCGGCATCGGCGGCGCCGGCATGAGCGGCATCGCCCTCGTCCTGCACGAGCGTGGCTGCAAGGTCACCGGCTCCGACCTCAAGGAGTCCCGCTACGTCCGCGAGCTCGAGAAGGCGGGCATCTCCGTCCACGTTGGGCATCGCGCCTCCACCATCGACGAGGTCGCGCCCGAGGTCGTCGTCACCTCCTCCGCCATCCCGGAGACCAACCCCGAAGTGATCCGCGCCCGCGAGCTCGGCATCCCCGTGTGGCCCAGGGCGAAGATGCTCTCGTACCTCTCCATCGACGCGACCACGGTCGCCGTCGCGGGCACGCACGGCAAGACCACCACGTCCTCCATGGTCGCGACCATGCTCGACCACCTCGGCAAGGACCCGTCGTTCCTCATCGGCGGCATCGTCGAGGAGTACGGCACGAACGGCCGCAATGGCAAGGGCGGCTACTTCGTGTGCGAGGCGGACGAGTCCGACGGCTCGTTCCTCTACCTCGACCCTGACGTCGTCGTGATCACGAACATCGAGGCGGACCACCTGGACCACTACGGAACGCTCGAGAACATCGAGAAGACGTTCTGCAAGTTCATGGACCTCGTGGGCGATGCCGGCACCGTGATCATCAACGGCGACGTCGAGCACTACGTCGAGCTCGCGAAGTCCACGGGCCGCAGGGTCGTGACGTACGGCTTCGACGAGAAGAACGACTACGTCTGCCTGCCCGACCCCGGCGAGCACCACAAGCTCGCGTCGCACTTCGGCGTCAGGGTCCCGTCCGGCGAGGTCGTGAAGGTCGAGATCATGGCGAACCCCGGCCGCCACAACATGTCGAATGCCACGGCCGCCATCGCGGTTGCTGACGTCCTCGGGATGGACGTAGAGGACGCGGCCGTCGCGCTCTCCGGCTTCAAGGGCGCGCACCGTCGCTTCACTCACGTGGGCGACGTGGACGGCATCACCGTCGTGGACGACTACGGCCACCACCCCACGGAGATCAAGGCTACGCTCGCCGCCGCGAAGGACCTGCAGTTCGACCGCATCGTCTGCGTGTTCCAGCCGCACCGCTACTCGCGCACCCAGGCGCTTGCCGACATGTTCGGCACCGCGTTCGACGACGCCGACGTCCTCATAGTGACGGACGTGTTCTCCGCCGGCGAGACCCCCATCCCGGGCGTGACCGGCAAGACCGTCTCGAGCAAGGTGCTCGAGAAGGGCCACGTGTCCGACGTGACGTACATCCCCAGCCGCAGGGACGTCGTGAGCCACCTCGTCGAGGTCTGCCGCCCCGGCGACCTCCTCATCACCCAGGGCGCGGGCGACGTCACCTCCATCGGACCCTCCTTCATCAAGGCGAAGATGGAGCAGGACCAGGATGCAGAGGCCTAGGTGAGCATCTTCAACGCATACATGGCGCTGTCCGGCGCCTACGACGCGGACGTCACGAGGGACGAGAGGCTGTCCCACCACACGACGTACCGCATCGGGGGGCCGGCGGCGCTCTTCGTCAAGGTGAACTCGTACCCGGCGCTGCTGAAGACGATCGAGATCCTCGGCCGCGAGGGCGTGGACTGGGTCGTGCTCGGCAAGGGTTCCAACATCCTGGCCGCGGACCGCGGCTACGACGGCTGCGTCATCGTGCTCGGTCGCGAGTTCTCGCGCATATCCTTCGACGGGAGCGAGGTCACGGCCGGCGCTGGCGCGACGATCGCGCGCCTGGTGAGCGAGACGCTCTCGCACTCGCTCTCCGGGCTCGAGTGCCTCGTGGGCATCCCCGGCACCGTCGGTGGCGCCGTCTCGATGGACGCGGGCACCCGGCACGAGTGGATCGGCGCGCGCGTGAAGGACGTCGTGACGCTGCGTCCGGGCGAGGGGCTCCATCGCTATGCGGGCTCTGACATCGAGTGGGGATACCGCTACACCAACATCCCGACGAGCGAGATCATCCTCGAGGCGACGTTCTCCCTCGTTCCCGACGAGAAGGCGTCCATCGCGGAGAGGATGGAGTCCCTCGTCGCCCGCAGGAGGCTCCGCCAGCCGCTTGGCAAGCCGTCGTGCGGGTCCGTGTTCCGAAACCCCGGGTCGCGCTCCGTGGGCCAGCTCATCGACTCGTGCGGCCTCAAGGGCTACTCCGTCGGAGGGGCGTGCGTGTCCGACATGCACGCCAACTTCATCGTGAACGACGGCGGCGCCCGTGCGGCCGACGTGATCGCCGTCATGAGCCGCGTGCATGACACCGTGCTCGACAAGTATGGCATCGACCTCGTCCCGGAGGTCAAGTGCCTGGGATTCGGCGCGTAGGGAGAGGCCATGGCCGACGGCAGGAAGCCCACGAAGCGGAGCGCCCCCACGGGGGCGTCTCGTCCTGCCGCGGGGCAAGCGCGGCCGCGACGCAGCCAGCCCTCGCCCCGCGTGGCGCCGGCACCAAAGGCGGCCGGTCCTTCTCGCCCCAAGGCGAAGCTCTCCGCGTCCCCCTCGGGCGACGTCCCGCAGCGCAAGTCCGGGGCGAACCGTCCCGGGTCCGACGTCGTCGTGCGGCGCGGCATCGTCGCGGGGATCGTCGTGGCGGCGCTCCTGCTCGTGGCGCTCGTGGGCTACCTGGTGCTCTCGTACACGCCGGCGTTCACCATCACGAGGGTAGAGACCACGGCCACGAAGCACATCAGCCGCGCGAGCATCGCGAAGCTCGCCAAGGTCCCGAAGGGGTCGACCCTGCTGAACCTCGACGAGGACAAGGTCACCCGCAACCTCAAGAAGAACCCGTGGGTGGGGTCCGTCACGTACGAGCGCAAGTACCCGGACACCGTGAGGATCGTTGTGACGGAGCGCAAGGTGAGCGCGCTCGTGGTCATGAGCGCGGGCGACGTGGTCTGGTACCTGGGCGAGGGCAACGTGTGGATAGAGCCCGCCTCCATAAAGGTGGGGGAGAGCGACTCCATCGACGATCTCGCACTCGCCGCCGCGCAGAAGGCGGGCGTCATGCTCATCACGGACGTGCCGGCCAGCATCACGCCCGTCGCGGGGTCGGCCGTCAACTCGGAGGTGCTGGACGGCGTGGCGTCGTACCGCGAGCAGTTTGGCGAGAAGATCAGCTCCCAGATCGTGTCCTTCTCGGCGGGCAGCGTGGACAGCATAGGGTGCACGCTCAAGAGCGGCGTGCAGGTGTCTCTGGGCTCGCCGACGAGCATCTCGTCCAAGGAGGCCGTGCTCGCGCAGATCCTGGAGAAGTACCAGGGCAAGCTCACGTACGTGAACGTGCGTGTCCCGACGCGCCCGGCCTACCGCCTTGTGGACTCGGACGACGTGGAGCAGGGGAGCGGCGTCACGGCGAAGGACGCGGCGCAGGACAAGAGCGCGTCGGACGCGTCATCCTCGGGGGCGTTGTCGGGCGCGTCGGACGACGGGGGCTCGGGCACGAGCGCGTCCGGCCAGGAAGGAACGCAGGGTGGCGCGTAGGGCTGGACGGAAGGGCGCGCGTGGAGAAAACCCTCGACCAGACGTGCCCCGCGAGTGCGCCTCCGCAAAACCCTAAAGAACTACTTGACAGATGGGGGTCGTTAGGAATATGGCTCCTAGCTGGGCAATCCATATCTTGAACATATTTGTTGACGGAAGGCGCGACTTTGTGCAAATATATCGCGCTTTGTGATAGGCATATGGCTCTACCTTAGGTTTAGGGTTTTGGCTGGTCAGTCGCGGGGCATCTTTTCCGATTTTCAAGGCACCATCGGGCAAGAGACGTGAACAGAAATGAAGCAGCACGGGAACAAGAACGTAAAGGGCGGTACCGCTAAGGTCACCATCGAGATTGACGGGGCGGCATCCAACAGGGAAGAGGACGACGTCCCCAAGACCGTCGCCAAGCGAGGAGGAACCATGATGGACAACGACATCCCCAGCAACTACCTTGCAGTCATCAAGGTCGTTGGCGTAGGCGGCGGCGGTACCAACGCCGTGAACCGCATGATCGAGGAGGGCATCCGCGGCGTCGAGTTCGTCGCGGTCAACACCGACGCGCAGGCGCTCGCCATATCCGACGCGGACATCAAGGTCCACATCGGTGGGGACATCACCAGGGGCCTGGGCGCAGGCGCCAACCCCGAGGTCGGCGCAGAGGCGGCCGAGGACTCCCACGACGACATCAAGCAGGCGCTCGCGGGTGCGGACATGGTGTTCATCACGGCGGGCGAGGGCGGCGGCACCGGCACCGGCGCGGCTCCCGTCGTCGCGGACATCGCGAAGAACGACATCGGCGCCCTGACCGTCGGCGTCGTCACGAAGCCGTTCACGTTCGAGGGCCGTCCCCGTGCGAACAAGGCGCAGCAGGGCATCCAGACGCTGTCCGAGGCCGTCGACGCGCTCATCGTGATCCCGAACGACCGCCTGCTCGACCTCTCCGAGAAGAAGACCTCCTTCCTCGAGGCGTTCCGCATGGCGGACGACGTCCTGTGCCAGGGCACCCAGGGCATCACGGACCTCATCACGGTCCCGGGCCTCATCAACCTCGACTTCGCTGACGTCTGCACCATCATGAGGGGCGCCGGCACCGCCATGATGGGCGTAGGCGTCGCGTCCGGCGACACCCGGGCGGCAGACGCCGCCGCGGAGGCAATCTCGAGCCCGCTGCTCGAGGTTGGCATCGAGGGCGCCACGCGCGTCCTTCTCTCCATCGCCGGCAACAAGGACCTAGGCATCCAGGAGATCAACGACGCCGCGGAGCTCGTCGCGCAGAACGTCGACCCCGAGGCGAACATCATCTTCGGTACCGTCGTGGACGAGAGCCTCGGCGACCAGGTCCGCGTCACGATCATCGCGACGGGCTTCAACGACTCCAACGTGCAGGCGCCGCTGCCGACGTTCTCGAACGACCGAGCGTCCTCGAGGGGAGGCTCCCGCGGTGCCGGCCGCAGCTCCGCGAGCCGTTCCGCCGCGACTCCCGCGCCGGCTCCGCGCCAGGCCCCCGCGCCGAAGTCGAACGACATCAACAAGGAGTTCGACGTCCCAGAGTTCCTGAAGCACAGCCGCATCTAGCGACCGAGGGGCGTGCGCAGTGGAGCTTACGCGACACACGAGGCTGGGCGTGACCCTGTTGGAGGACGCGAGCCGTCCTCACGGGGTCACGCTCGCATTCACCGAGCGTACCGGCGGTTTCTCTGCCGGGCAGTATTCCTCGCTCAACCTCGGCGACGCCTGCGGTGACGACGCGACGGCGGTCGAGAAGAACCGCATGCTCGCGCTGAAGGCCGCAGGGGCGCAAAGGTGGGCCGCGAACCTGGTGAACCCCAGGCAGGTCCACGGCGACCACGTCGTGGTGGTGCGCTCCTGCGACGCCGCGGCCGTCGCCGCGGCAGTTGCCGAGGCGAGGGCGGGGGCGGACGCCGTCGTGTGCACCGCGCGGCACGTGCCCGTGCTCCTGTGCTTTGCGGACTGCGTGCCCGTAGTCCTCGTGGCACCCGGCGGCTTCGCCGTCGCGCACTCTGGCTGGCGCGGGACCATCGCGAGGATCGCCGCGAAGGAGGCGCGCACGCTCGCGGCGGAGTGCGCCTGCGAGGTCGCGGACGTGAGCGCCTACATCGGGCCCCACGTGACGGGGGAGGACTACGAGGTCTCCCAGGAGCTGCTCGACCGCTTCGTGGGGGAGTTCGGTCCGTCCGTCCGGGCGTCCGAGCGGCACCTCGACCTCGCGCGCGCGATAGGGGTCGCCCTCGCGGACGCGGGCGTAGACGAGCGAAACGTCCTCGACTGCGGGCTCTCCACCGTGGGCAACGTGGGAAGGTTCTTCTCGTACAGGGCCGAGGACGGCAGGTGCGGGCGCCATGGCGCCATCGCCTGCCTGTGCGATTGACATGTTGGAACGAGCGAGCGTAAGGAAGTGGTCGCGTGACTGAGGAGGAGAGGTCAAGGTACCTCGACTTTCTGAGGGAGCGCAGGGAGCAGATTCTGCAGAGGGTCGCCGACGCGTGCAGGCGTGCCGGCAGGACCACGGACGACGTGACGATCCTGGGGGTCTCCAAGACCGTCGGCGTCGACGAGGTGGCGCTGGCATGGCAGGCCGGGTGGCGTGCGTTCGCGGAGAACCGCCCGCAGGAGCTGACGCGCAAGCTCGAGGGGCTTCGCGAGCGCCCGGAGATGTCCGGCGTGCGCTTCGACATGATCGGCAACCTGCAGACAAACAAGATCAACCACGTCATCGGGCGCGTCGGGCTCATCCACTCCATCTCATCCGCGAACCTGGCCGAGGCGGTCTCGAAGCGCTCCGTCGCGCACGGCATAGTCTCGGACGTCCTGCTCGAGGTGAACGTCTCGGGGGAGGAGTCGAAGTCGGGCTTTGCGCCCGCGGAGGTGACGCAGGCGCTAGACGGCCTGCTGGAGCTTCCGGGGATTCGCGTGAAGGGGCTCATGACCATGGCCCCTGCGCACGACGCCGACGCGGCGAGAAGGACGTTCAGCGGGCTGCGCGAGCTCCGCGACGAGCTTTCAGCGCGTTCCGGCAGGAGCCTGGCGACGCTGTCGGCGGGCATGAGCGACGACTTCCAGGTCGCCATCGAAGAGGGATCGACGATCGTGAGGCTGGGCAGGACGCTCTTCAGTCCAGACTACGACCTTAGGTAGGAACGGATTCGCCCGCCGGAGGTCTCGGCGGACGGACAGATGACTTCGGACGGTGCCGGGCACGGTCCGGGAAGGCGAGGACGACATGGGTTTCCTCGATACGCTTAGGGACAAGCTAACTGGGTCGAACGACGACTACTACGACGACGACTACTACGACGACTACGACGACGCGCCGGAGCGCGAGGAGCCGCAGTCCCAGGGAGCCGGCCTCCTGGGCAACACGAGGCGTCCCGAGGCGGAGAGCGTGTCCGTCTACACGCGCTCCGGAAGGCCCGTCGGCAGCAACGGCGCGGGCGGACCGGCGCCCGCTCCCGCCCCCTCGTACGGCGGCGGCTACCGCGACGAGTACCAGCGTCCGGCGCGCCCGCAGAACCCGAACCCGCAGTACGCCCAGCGTCCCCAGCCGGGCTACGGCAGCTACTCGGAAGAGACGCAGGCCATCCCGCAGACGCCGGCGCACCCGCCCGTGCACGAGGGCGTCCTCGGCAACTCGACGGGCGGCCACACTCCCGCTGACATCGGGCTGAAGCCCATCCCGCGCCCCGCGACCTCCGGTCAGCTGCCGCCGTACGTGCTGAAGCCCGTCTCGTACGACGACGTGCAGATGGTCGTGCGACGCGTTCGCACCAACCAGCCCGTCGTCCTGGTGTTCAAGAACACCAACATCGAGACCGCGAAGCGCATCCTCGACTTCTGTCTCGGCCTGTCGTGCGGCATCGGCGGCCAGGTGGACGAGCTCGGCGACCGCGTCTTCGTAATCACCCCACAGGGCATCGAGCTCTCCGATTCCGACATCAACAAGCTCGTGCAGGACGGAACCATAGAGAGGTAGGGACAGTGGGTAAGCTCAGCTCAACGGTCGCGGTCGTCGGCGCCGGATCCATGGGTGGCGCGATCGCCGCCGGACTGGTCGTGTCCGGCGTCGCGGAGGCCTCTCACGTGATGGCATGCGACCCATCGCCGGAAAAGCTCGCCCTTCTGGGCGAGAAGGGCATCCAGACGTTTGGTGATGCCGCCACGATGCTCGCGGCGGATCCCGACGTCGTGGTGCTTGCCGTGAAGCCGCAGGTCCTGTCCGCGGTCGTGGAGGGGATTGCGGACAAGCTCGTGGACAGGGAGGTCATCTCCATCGCGGCGGGCGTTCCTCTCGCCACGCTCGAGGAGCTGCTGCCCGTGTCGAGGGTCGTCCGCGTGATGCCGAACCTTCCCGTGCAGGTTCTTTCCGGCGCCACGGCGGTGTGTCCCGGTGGCAGGGCGACCGCCGAGGACGTGGACGTCGCGCTCCAGGTCTTCGGCGCTCTTGGGACGGCGAAGGTCATGCGCGAGGACCAGCTGGACGCCGAGGGCGCGGTCGTGAGCTGCGGACCCGCGTACGTGGCGCTCTTCGTGGACCTTCTCACGAGGGCGGGCATCGAGAACGGGCTTCCAGCGAGCGACTGCCGCGAGATGGTCCTCTCGACCATGCGCGGCGTCTGCACGCAGCTCCTCGAGTCCGGGGAGCATCCGCGCGTCTACATGGAGAGGGTCACCTCTCCGGGAGGTACGACGGCGGCGGGCCTCAGGGCCATGGAATCCCAGCTCTCGCACGCCGTCTACGAAGCCGTGGACGCGGCGCTGGAGCGGACGCGCGAGCTCGCGAAAGGCTAGTGAGGAGGTTCGCACTTGCAGATAGGTTACGTAGTCTACAGGCTGCTCAACTTCTACGAGATGCTGATATTCGTCCAGGTGCTGCTCTCGTGGTTCGTAAGTAGCGGAAACAGGTTCGTGGTGGACGTATACGGCGCACTCTCCACGCTCGTTGACCCCTTCGTGAATCTGTTCAGGCGTTTCATTCCGCCCATCGCGGGCCTGGACTGGTCGCCCTTTATCGCGATATTGGTTCTTCAGCTCGTCCAACGTTTAGTTTTGTAAGAGTCGGGATATACTGAGGTAGGCGGAAACCCGCACTGCTGACGTAGCATGCACACAGTTGAAAGGGAACTAAGATGGCTATCACCCCAGCAGACATCGAAAACATGACCTTCTCCCAGGCAGGAAAGCACGAGGAGGGCTACAAGACTGACGAGGTCGACGTCTTCCTGGACCAGGTTGCCTCCGAGGTCGACGCCATGCTCCAGAAGATCGCGGACCTGAAGGGTCGTCTGACCACTTCCGAGCAGCAGCTTGCCGCCGCCCAGGCGCAGGTCGCCCAGCTGAAGGAGCAGACCACCATGGCCGCTCCCGTCGAGCCCGCGCCCGCTCCCGTGCCCCAGTCCGAGTTCACCGCCTCCGAGCGCCAGATCTCCCAGGTGCTCATCGTCGCCCAGCAGAGCGCTGACAAGCTGGTTGCCGACGCCCGCACCAATGCGGAGAACATCCGCAACGAGGCCGACCAGAAGGCCCGCGAGGTCATTCGCCAGGCCCTTGCGGAGAAGCAGAACGAGCTCGACGAGATCGATCGCCTGAAGCAGTCCCGCGAGGACTTCCGCGCGGAGTACAAGAAGCTCCTCCAGCACTTCATGGACGATGCGGACTCCGTGTTCCCGCAGCAGACGCTGAGCGTTCCGAACGGCTCCAAGGGCACCACGCACACCGACTCCGTCGTCGCGCCCACTCCCGTGATTCCCGCCGCGCCCGTGGCGGACGCAGAGGCAACGACCTATGCTCCCGCACCTGCCGCGAATGACTTCAGCGACCTCGACTAATCTCTAGGTCTTTGGCACACGGGTAACAATTGCGACCTTATGGCGGGACGTCCCTACGGGCGTCCCGCCTTGCTGTTGACTGGAAGGCGGCCTCACGAACCAGAGGGGCCCAGAGATTTCGATGGCATCGCCGATCCGAGCGTGGGGTCGAGCTCGGTAAGCCCTCCCCAGAAGCGCTTGGGCATCCAGCTTGTCCGAAGGTCGTATCCGCGCTGCGAGGCATCCCTTCCATCGAGGCCCACGGAGTCGTAGAAGCGCTTCCACATCGCGTGTACGTACGTCTCTCCGTCCGCGAGGTCGCTGGCATGCTCGGACAGCTCGCTCGTCAGGCGGTCGTCCAGGCGAGTGACGGCGCAGCGACGGTCTCCGTCATCATGCATCGCGATGACGTGGTGCACGGGGTCGAGCAGGTAGAAGCGCTCGCCTCGCATGCGTGCTGCGAAGTAGTCGCTGGTGAGGGGGATCGTATCTGCCTTGGGGCGAAACGTCGAGAAGTACGTTCCGTCGGAAAGACGGGAAAAGCGAACGAACTGTCGCGTGTGCTCGCATTCCGAAAGGACGTAGCGTGCGAGTCTGTCGAGCTCCGCGACGGTCTTGTCGGAGAGCATCGATCGTATGCGGGGTCCTTCGTTGAAGCCGAGCCGTACGTACCTGTGTATGGCCTCTGGCGCATCCTGGTCGTCGTTTGCGGCCGCAAGGGCGAGCCTCGAGGCACAGGAGCCCTTGCAGCGTGCGGGGCACTCCTCGCCCCTCTTCAGGGGGCAGCCCATGCTGACGTGGCGTTCGAAGCCTCTGTACACGCGTCTCGAAAGCGCGAGGAGGGGATCGGATTCCGTTTCGGGCATCCTCGCCACGCGCTCGTCTAGGGCGGGTTGGATGTCCTCTGAGTACGCGAGGCGAACCATGCTCGCCGGGGCGTGGGCGAGGTACGTCATCCCGACTCCTGCGAGAATCCCCTCGAGTCCATGTCTGCAGGGAATGACGACCCGCAGCCCCTCGGAGACGAGACGAGATATGTCCGCGACGGCATCGCGAGTTCCTTGCGGGACGTCTGGCCCGACCCTAGAAGAGCGACAGCTGCCCCTCTGCGGTGCGACGGGTCCTGTTGTACTTTCCATCGCGAGCACTTCTCGCCACCTCCTTCCTAATGAGCTCCTCGTCGAGAGGGGCCTGAGGGTCCCGCATCCCACTGCAGCATATGAAATGGCACGCGCGTTTGAGGGTGACGTTGAGTGTCCTTAGGTCATCGAAGCCAAGCCGCTTGCGCCGCCTGGCCGCGACGATGCGCCTTGCGCCCATGGGACCGATGCCGGGCACGCGAAGAAGCTCCTCGAGACTTGCGGAATTCACCTCTATGGGAAAGCGTTCCTGATGGGCGAGTGCCCAGGCGAGCTTTGGGTCGAGATCGAGGTCGAGCCACGGCGCGTCTGGGGTGGTCAGCTCGTCTGCGTCGAACCCGTAGTATCTCATGAGCCAATCTGCCTGGTAGAGCCTATGCTCCCTCCTGAGGGGCACGGGGGTGGCCGAGTCAGGCAGCCTGTCGTCCTCCACGACGGGCACGTAGGCGGAGAAGAAGATCCTCCTGAGGTCGAACTTCTGGTACAGGGACTTGGACAGCTGAAGGATGTGGTGGTCGCTTTCGGGCGATGCGCCGATTATCAGCTGCGTAGATTGGCCGGCGGGCGCAAACTTCCTCCTGCCTGAGCCGACGGGGTCAGGTGGGCGCAGCGTCATCGAGTTGGAGTTCAGGCGAAGCCCCATGTTGGTGCACGAGCGCGCCCGTTGGGCAACGCCGCCTGACTTTCGACGCGCAAGTGCAGCCCGAGTCGTGCCGTGGCCCGACTCGAGAAGCCGCCTCGCCTCTCCTTGGCGGGTCGCGCTGATTTGCGCCATGGACTTGGTGATGCTTCCGGCGTCTTTGTTGGGGCAGAGCTCGGCGAGGGACCTCGAGCTTGGTAGCTCGAGGTTGGCACTCATGCGGTCCGCGAGGTGCCCAAGCCTGTCCAGAAGCTCGGGGGAGGTGCCGGGAATGACCTTTGCGTGGACGTACCCGTTGAAGCGGAGGTCCTCCCTCAGGACGCGGAGGCACTCGATCATCCGCTCCGTGGTGGCGTCCGGCGTTCCCAAGACGCCGGAGCTGAGGAAGAGGCCCTCGATATAGTTGCGCTTATAGAAGTCGACCGTGAGTTCCGCCAGCTCACGTGGCTCGAACGTCGCACGCGTGCAGGAAGCCCCGCAGCGATTGACGCAGTACGCGCAGTCGTAGCTGCATGCGTTGCTCATGAGCACCTTGAGGAGCGTGATGCAGCGTCCGTCGCGAGAGAACGTGTGGCAGAGGCCGGCGCCGCTCGCCAGACCCACCTTTCCGTCCTTCGGCCCCCGAGTGACCCCCGATGAGGTGCACGCGGCATCGAATCGCGCCGCCTCCGCCAGTATGCCGAGCTTCGTGAGGGTGTCCATGGAAAAATCCAATCGCGAACGAATGTTCTAGATAGTGTGGCAAGATTCTAGCACAGACAGGTACACGTGTTCGTGTCAAGTTTGGCGGGCGTGGCGACGCGGCCGCGCCCGAGCCGGTCGCCAGCGCGATTATCGATCCGACGCGCCGTTCGCGAACAAGTCGCAGGCACGCCGGTATGGAGCGGTATCCTGCGAACAAGGGACGGTTCCGAACCCAGAGGGGTGATTGGCATGAAGCTTTGCTCGAGGTCAAGTGTTGCGGTTGCGGCGGTGAGCGCCGTGCTCTTCTCGTCCGCCCTTCTTACGGGATGCGGGTCCGCTGGGTCTGGCGCCAAGGGCGACGTCTCGTCCTCGGCGGCGGCAGCCGTTCAGAAGAAGGCGGACGAGACCTACGATTCGATCTACGACGAGTACTCGAAGCAGATCGAGGAGGCCGCACCGAAGGCGGTGGAGGAGTTCAAGAAGCAGGCCGAGGGAAGCACCGACGTCAAGAAGCTGGCTGAGGTCGCAAACGACCAGGTGAAGACGCTCGCGAAGATCATGACGGACGGCAGCAAGAAGATGGCCGAGCTGAGGGAGAAGAACGGAGACTCCTACAAGACCTACGAGAAGAACTACAAGAAGCTCTACAAGGTCTACAGCGACAAGGCGATGGACGTGTACGGAGCGTACCTGGACGTGTACGGGAAGCAGGTTCCGGGTTACAACGACCAGATGAAGCAGCAGCTGATAGACCAGTACAAGGCGACCGTGCAGCAGCTGGCGCCGGCAGAGTCAGAATAGGCCCGCAGGTCCGTCGCTTGGGGCAATGCGATGGCGTCCGGGGGAGTGGGGTCGCGCCCACTTTTCCGGACGTCCTTGCGGAAGGGGCTGCTCGATTATGCGTAGTTTAACTATCGCTCTGTCCCAACCGTGTCCCTAATCGCTGTAGTAGCCGCTTTTCCTGCACTTCGATTTTGAATAATGCCTGTTGGGACGGTATGTGTGTACCTCAAAAAGGTAGTAGCGAAGTGGGCCGATGAGCCGGGTTCTGTCGTGGACGATCATTTATCTACTGACGCCGTTGCCGACGCCCTCTAGCTCGCAACCCGAGCGCAGTGCGGGCCACACCATGGCGCTCCTATTTGCGATTGCTCCGGAGGGGGCTTGCCAAGCCGCCGTATCGCTACGACGCTGGTAGTCTCTTACACTACCGTTTCAGCTTTTCTCTCACTCGCTTTCGCGAGCAGCGGGAGTCTTCTTTTCTGCGGCGCTTTCCGTCGGGTCACCCCGCCAGGCCGTTAGCCTGCCTCTTGCCCTGTGGAGCCCGGACTTTCCTCATGACGCTTGCGCGCCCCGCGATCGTCTGGCCCACTTCGCTCTCGCGATTGTACCAGACGAGCATGCCGCGGGGGCAAATCGGTACAATGTTTTCGAATATGACACGATTGGGAATAGGCTACCGCGGCATGCGCGGCGGGGGCGATTGATGGAGTGCGGATGGGATTGTTGCAGAGGGTGCTGGGACCGCGCGTCGAGGTTCCGGCGGACCTGGAGGTGGACGCGGCGCCCGGACAGGTGCTTGCGCCCGTGGGAGGAAGGGCGGTGCCGCTCTCGGAGGTGCCGGACCCCGTGCTTGCGACCGGAGGCCTTGGGGCGGGCATAGCGATCGAGCCTGACGGCGACACGGTCTTCTCGCCCGTGGACGGCGTGGTGACGGTGACCGCAGGCACGCGTCACGCCATAGGCGTCACGGACGAGAAGGGCGCGGACGTATTGGTTCACATTGGCGTGGACACGGTGTCGCTGCGGGGCAGCGGCTTTACGTACTTCGTGCGGAAGGGGGACCGCGTGCGCGCCGGCCAGGCGCTCATGTCGTTTGACCCGGGACTGATACGCAAGAGCGGGCTTGACTCCCACGTGGTGGTCGTCGTCACGAACACGGAGGACCTCGCCGCGGTGACGCCGGTGGTGCCGGGCATGCTGGACGCGGGGGACCTTGCGATCGCTATCGAATACTAGGAGCACCTCATGCAGCGAAGCTATCAGACCATGGAGGCGGGCTCGGAGGCCACAGGCGAGTTCGAGGACCGCAGGAGCCGCTTCATCGCGCAGCTGAGGCACGTGGAGAGCGAGGCGGAGGCGGAGCGCTTCATCCAGGAGGTGCGGGCTCGGCACCACGACGCCAGGCACAACGTGCCGGCGTGGATCCTGAGCGACGGGCGCGAGCGGTGCTCGGACGACGGCGAGCCGCAGCGCACGTCCGGCATGCCGACGCTCGAGGTGCTGCGCGGCGCCGGCCTCGAGGACGTGTGCTGCGTGACCACGCGCTACTTTGGCGGGACGCTGCTGGGACCGGGTGGCCTGGTGCGTGCGTACACCGCCGCTGCGCAGGCCGCGGTCGCGGCCGCGCGCGAGGCGGGACGGATCGCGACGATGACCATGGTCACGAAAGTGACGTGCGTCATCCCGTACTCCGCGTACGGGCGGGTGGAGCGGCTCGTCGCAGACTGCCGGGGCAAGGTGCGTGACACGGTGTTTGCGGAGGACGTGCAGATGAACTGCGTGTTCGTGACGGGCGACGAGGCCGCCTTCACGTCCGCGATGCTGGAGCTCGCCAACGGCGAAGACCTGTGCCGCGTGGGCGAGCCCACGTTCGCGGAGTTCTAGCGGCCGCGAACGTGGCCCGCGGGCGCGACGGGCGCGCGGTAGACGCGCTAGAAAAGGAGCCCACGCGCAAGGAGATCCCGCTCGAGCGCGTCCGCGTCCGTGAAGAGGTGGGCGTGCATGCCGGCCGCACGCGCGCCGCGCACGTTGTCCGCGTTGTCGTCCACGAAGAGGCAGCGCGCGGGGTCGAGGCCGTACTCTCCCGCAAGCATCCGGTAGATGCGCGGGTCCGGCTTCATGAGGCGCACGAACGAGGACACGAGCCAGCCATCCATGTGCGAGAACGCGGGGATCGAGTCCTTGAACGCCATGAAGCTCGTTCCGGCGTTCGAGAGCAGGTAGCAGCCGTAGCCGGCATCGTGCAGGCGCGCCACCAGCTCGTTTGTGCCCGCGACGACGGTGCGGTGGCGCCACCAGCCATGCAGGCATTCGTGCAGCGCGCCGTGCAGGCGCTCCGGCAGAAGCTCGCGCGACACGCGCTCCATCGTGTCCTCGTCGATCGCGCCGGCGTCCAGGAGCGCCCAGGACGGATGCGAGAAGAGCGCGGAGTCAAGGGCTTGGGCATCCTCTTCGCACGAGGTGAACTCCCGGGCGAACTCAATGCCGCTAAAGCGCATGAGCACGCCACCCATATCGAATATCACGTTTTGGATGGCGGCCTCGGCCGGGGAGGGTGCGCCCTTCTCGCCCGCGGCGTCGCAAACGCTTGAGCCAGTCATGATGCCTCCTTGTGGGCGCGGCCGCCCCGGGGGACGGCCGCGCGGATGCCTGCTTGTTGGATTGGCGGATTGGCGCCCGCATGCGCGCGGGGCGCTAGTCCCTCGTGCCGAGCGCGTGGCAGATGTTGCTCCACGGGGCGACGTCCTCCACGGGCGCCTCGTCCCACAGCCTCAGGACGTCCGCGGGCACGAACTCGCGGCGAACGTCGACCTCGCCGCCGTACAGGCGGAACCAGTCGGCGCTCATGACCAGGTAGCCGTCCTTGCCCTGGTCCTTGCCCCAGCTGTTCTCGATGCGCCACGCCTTGGGCCGGCCGTCGGCGTCCAGCTCGACGCCCTGGAAGCACATGGCGTGGGTGAGGCTGGTCTCGCGCGCGTCGATCATGTCGGCGCGGGTCATGGAGAGGTCGACGCCGAACAGGCCGTTCAGGTCCTCGCCGTCGAGGGACAGCACGTACTTGAAGTCCTCGATGTTGCGCGGGAACTCCTGCATGACGTCGCACGCCATGGCGCACGGGACGCCGGCCTTCAGGCTCGCGATGGCCGCCTGCTCAAGCACCTGCGGCTCCACGTTCAGCACGCGGATGGGCGTGCCGCCCTGGACGGAGTCCGTGAGCGTGAGGTGGTACGCGTGGCCGTACGGGCGCGACTCGCCGGGCATGGAGACGAGGGCGACGTAGTCCTCGGGGTCGACGGGCACGTAGCGCTCGGCGAACTGGAGCGGCGTGATGCCGAGGTCGCGGATGACCTGCGAGGCGCGGGAGTCGTCCTTCTCGCCCTGGGCGTCGTCGGAGGCAGGCTTCGGGGCGGGCTCGATGGGGGAGAGCTTCGCCGCGTCCGCCTTGCAGCCCTTGCCGACCTTCATCACGAAGTCGAACGTGACGGGCGGCTCGCCCAGGCACGTCGCGAGCAGCTGGTGCACGTCCTCGAGCATGTCCTGCTTCGCGGCGCGCAGCTCTGCCTCCGAGGCGCCGTCCGCGTGCATGCGGCGCAGCGTGAAGGCGTCCTTGCGCACCAGGCGCTCGAGCTGGGCGTTCATCTGGCTGGAGTTTCTGGAGCACGCGGTCTCGGGCATGGCGTACTTCGGGACGATGCCCCACTTGCGCACGACGTTCATCGCGAACGAGTAGTAGCCGCCGTCGCCCATGCCGTAGTCGAGCACGTAGCAGACCTCGCGCGCGTCGTCCGGCAGGTCCGCGGTCCGGATGACGTACTCGAGCGTGGAGTTGGCCTTCTCGAGCTTGTCGTAGAACATGCCGAACGCCTGGCTGAACTCGATCGTGTCCACGTCGAGGAAGGTCATGGTGTCGTGGCGCAGCGCGTTCATGGCGCTGAAGAACCAGCAGCGGCCGCTCTGGCGCTGGTTCGTCACCTCGGCGGTCTTGGGGACGGTCACGCCAAACGTGTCGCTGTACGTGCGCATCTTAGTGGTGTCGCGCGCGGCGGCCATCACGTCTGCGGACGTGACGGCGTTCCTGGCGACGCGGTTGGCGCGCTCCTTGCCAAAGGCGGCGTTGCGCTCCTTCGCCCACTCGGTGTCGACGCTGAGTGAATCCTTGCTCATGGGTCTCCTCACATAGCTAGAGAATTGATTTTGACCATACGAGAATAGCACCACGCTGCCAGGCACGCGCGCCGTGGCGCCGCCATGTCGCTATACTTGCATGTAGTTGCCCCAGCACAGCCGCAGAGAGGTCCGCCATGTCCCGATGTTTCGAAGACGTTGCCTATGAGCTTCCGGAGTTTGGGCGCAAGGTGATCCGGGCGCTCGAGGACGCGGGCTTCGAGGCGTGGGCCGTGGGCGGATGGGTGCGCGACGCCCTGCTGGACGCCCCCTCGCACGACGTGGACGTCACGACGTCGGCGCGCTGGCAGGATGCCGAGAAGATCCTGACGTCGTGCGGGTACGCGGTCCATAGGACGGGGGTCGCCCACGGCACGATAACCGCCGTGGTCGAGGGCGAGCCCGTGGAGGTGACCACGTACCGCGTGGAGGGCGACTACACGGACCACCGCCACCCGGACGAGGTGCGCTTTGTGGACGACATCCGCCTTGACCTGGCGCGCAGGGACTTTACCGTGAACGCCATCGCCTACCACCCAGGACGCGGGATCCTGGACCCGTTCGACGGCCGCGGCGACCTGGGGCGCGGCCTCATTCGCGCCGTGGGCGACCCGCGCCGCCGCTTCGAGGAGGACGCGCTGCGCGTGCTGAGGGCGGTGCGCTTCGCGTGCCGCCTGGGCTTCGATATAGAGCCCGGGACGCAGCGGGCGCTGGTCGAGTGCGCGGACGGCCTGGAGGACATCGCGAGCGAGCGCATAGGGCAGGAGCTCGACGGCATCGTGCGCACGGGGCGCATGGGATGGGCCCTCATGAACGAGGCGGAGGTCCTGGGCGAGGCCATACCGGAGCTCGCGGCCATGGACGGCTTCGACCAGCACAGCCCGTACCACGCCTACGACGTGCTCGAGCACACGGCGCGCGTCTGCATGGCGGTCGAGGAGTTCACCGGGGGCATGGCCTCGCCGGCGCTCAGGTGGGCGGCCCTTCTCCACGACGTGGCGAAGCCCGTGACCTTCACCCAGGACGCCGCCGGCCAGGGGCACTTCTTCGGCCACCCCAAGGTGGGTGCCCCCATGTGCGAGAAGATCATGCGCCGCCTGGCGCTGCCCGGCGAGCTCGTCGTGCCCACGCGTACGCTCGTGCGGCTGCACGACCACTACGTGAAGCCCACGCGCCGCTCCGTCCGCCGCACGCTGCTGAAGTTCGAGAACGCGTGCCCGGGGCGCGCGGAGTCGCTCACGTTCGCGCTGCTCGACCTGAAGCGCGCGGACGCGGTGTCCAAGGTGGACCGCGTGGCGGGCTACGTAGTGGAGCTTGACAAGATCTCCGCGCTGCTCAGGCGTGTGATCGCGGACGGCGAGGCGTTCCGCATGACGGACCTCGCCGTGAGCGGGCGCGACGTCATGGAGGCGACGGGCATAAGGCCGGGCCCCGGCGTCGGCATGATCTTGCGCGAGCTGCTGCTGTGCGTGGTGAACGGCGAGCTCCCGAACGACCGCGACGCGCTGCTGCGCAGCCTTCGGGCGTAGGCGCCCGTGTCCGCGCGCGGCCCATGGGCGTCCGTCGAACACAGACCGAACGATAAGAGTAGAAATTGTGGAGCGCCATGCATTTGAGAGTTTCGCTTGCGGAAGGGGCCGAAGGCGCGTATATTACTTTCTCGCGCTGAGGCGCACAGAGAAACCGATTGGGATGTCGTCTAACGGTAGGACAACGGATTCTGGTTCCGTCAGTGTAGGTTCGATTCCTGCCATCCCAGCCATTCTCTTTTATGGCCCCGTCGTCTAGCGGTTTAGGACGCCGCCCTCTCAAGGCGGAGATCACCAGTTCGAATCTGGTCGGGGCTACCAAGTACTCCACGGGCTGCAAGGTCCGTGTGCACGGCCCCGTCGTCTAGCGGTTTAGGACGCCGCCCTCTCAAGGCGGAGATCACCAGTTCGAATCTGGTCGGGGCTACCAAGGACTCTCGCAGGCCGGGCACAGCGCTCGGCCTGCTTTGCTATGGAGCGGCGGCACCGTTGCGGGGAGACGGTGCCGCGGCGCCAACGTGGTGTCTGGATGTTCGTGCCGGGCAACGTCTTTGCAGCTTCCTTTCTGGGTATCATCTGTAAGACTCTGGTTAGAGGCGTGAGGCCGCTCTGTCTCGCGACGCGTCGACGGACCTTGGAGGGCCATGGCGGAAGAGAAGAACACCAACCGGGCGAAGCCGAAGGTCCCGCTCAAGGTGTCGGCCCCGCACGTCTCGGGCGGCGGCGCCCGCTCGGCGTCCGACAACGAGGACAACAAGAACAGCGCCCGCAAAGGCGCGCTCTTCCTGGTGGCCGTCGTCGGCGTGTACGTGATCTACCTCGTCTTCTCGGGACAGATGGGCCAGTTCCTGGACGCGCTCGGCTCCGTGGACGGCTCGTGGGTCCTGAGGGCGTGCCTGTGCTTCGGCATGTACTACGTGTTCGGGGTTCTCGCATACGGCATCGCGGTCTACCTCGACCACGACTCGCCGCTCGGCGTGCGCGACCTCATGAGCGTCGAGGCGTCGGGCGTGTTCTTCGGCAACCTCACGCCCATGATGGCGGGGTCGGTCCCCTCGCAGATCTATCGCATGACGCGCTCCGGGCTCGACGTGGGCGAGGCCAGCGCCACGCAGTTCACGCGCTTCATCGCGTTCCAGCTCGGCGTCGTGCTGTTCGCCGCGATCATGCTCGTGGCGAAGGCGGAGTACTTCTTCCAGACGTACGGCGACCTCTTCTTCCTCAACATCGTGGTGTTCACGGTGCACTTCCTCGAGCTCGCGGGCATCTTCGTCATCTGCCTGTGTCCCCGCTTCGTCATGCGCGTGGGCAACTGGGCCATCCGCCTCGCGACGAGGCACAACTGGCTCAAGGATCCCAAGCACTGGGACGACATGGTGAACGTGCAGGTCATGGAGTTCGCGAACGCGTTCAAGAACGCCGCGAGCGACCTGCCGTCCATGGCGCTGACCCTTTTGGTCACCATGGCGCAGCTGGGCAGCCTCTACATGATCCCCTGGTTCGTGCTCAGGGCGTTTGGCATCCATGCGGACTTCCTCGAGTGCCTGGCTGCCGGCTCCATGGTGCAGATGGTGTCCTCCGCCGTGCCCCTGCCGGGCGGCACCGGCGGCGCCGAGGGCGGCTTCCTCATGTTCTACGGCCACATGTTCGGCCGCTCGGCCAGCGCGGGCTTCCTCATCTGGCGCATCGTCACGTTCTTCGGGCCCACGCTCCTGGCGGCCCCGCTCCTGGGCCTGCGCTCCAACGGAGGCCCCAGCATCTACACGCGCGTCCAGAAGGTAAGGGCGCGGCTGCACGCCAGGGGGCCGCGCTCCTCTCGCGCAAGTGGCACGGCGACCATCTCCGGCTCCATGCTGAGGCAGAAGGCAAAGGGCGCCCCCGCCGCGCGCGCAGCGGGATCGACCACGGCAAAGCACGGCCCCGTCGCCGTTCCCGGCGGCATCCGCGTGCCCATGAGGAAGAAGCCGGCGCAGCCGTCGCAGGCGGCCGCGCCCTCCGCGCAGGGCGAGAAGGACTCCCCGGCAAAGTAGCGGCCGCGTCGTGGCCGCACGCGCCCAGGTGTCTGTGGGCGTCATGTGCGCGGCAGATGGGTTAATTGCGCCGTTGGGAAACGCGGCGTGGCGGCGCCGCGCCGTCTGGAATAATCGATACCGTTGTTTAGGAGCGCGATCGGACCGTCGCCGGTGCGGCGGCCCGCGTGAGAAGGGGCGCCGGCAAGGGTCGGCGCCAACACAAGAGACCGGAGTGCATGCATGGCGGCAAGGGAAGAGATTATCGAGAAGATCGGCCTGCTCAACCATATGGTTGGCGTGGCGCGTCGCATCCGCAGGGACGAGGAGGCCGCGGCGGACCCCAACGTCGCCCGCGTCGTCGCGCTGCTGCGCCTGAAGGACGGCATCCCCACGCAGGAGATGGCGACCGTGCTGGGCATCGACGGCGCGGCCATGGGCGCGACGCTCGAGGCGATGGGTGAGTCTGGCCTCGTCGAGGTGAGGGTGGCCGAGGACGGCTCGAAGTCAGTCGCGCTGACCGAGAAGGGCCGCGAGGACGCACCCGCGAAGGCCGGGCTTCCCGACGTGGCGCTCGACGGCTTCACGGACGAGGAGGCGGACGCGCTCCTGGGCTACCTCGGGCGCATCGAGGCGTCGCTCACCGGCGAGCTGGGCGCGGACTGGAAGGAGCGCGAGGAGGCCCGCAAGGCGGCGAAGCGGCACGAGGACAGGCCTTCCGACCGCGACGCCCGGGAAGGCCGCGGAGGGTTCCGCGGCGGGCGCGACGACAGGCGCGGGGAGCGTGGCGGCTACCGCGGCGGGCGAGACGATCGCAGGCCTTCCGACCGTGGGGGCTTCCGTGGGTCCCGCGACGACCGTGGCGGCTACCGAGGCGGCCGCGACGACAGGCGCGGGGACCGTGGCGGCTACCGAGGCGGCCGCGACGACCGTCGTGGCGGGGAGCGCGGCGGCTACCGCGGGCGCGACGATCGCGGCGGTTCCCGCGGCGGAGCACGTCACCGCGAGGACTAGCACGCCGGCGGGCCCAGCGCCCGCGGCACGCAATGGTACGAGAGAGGCGCCGTTCCGGAATGGGGCGGCGCCTTCTTGCGTGCGCGGGCCGGGAGGGCGCGTCCTTCTCGCCCGCGGCGCGCGGCGGCGCCCGCGGCCGACCCGCGGGCGTTTCCGTTGGCTTACCGGCGCGAAACATGGCGACCGTACGCTGGTGAAGGCGAAGGAGGGGTGCCATGAGGAGCTTTGGCCTGAGGGACGTGCTGGGACCGATCATGGTGGGGCCGTCGTCGTCTCACACCGCGGGGGCGCTGCGCATTGCGCAGATGGCGCGCCAGCTGCTGGACGCCCCGCCCGTGGAGGCGGAGTTCACGCTGTACGGCTCGTTTGCGCGAACGTACCGCGGGCACGGCACGGACCGCGCGCTTGTGGCGGGCATGCTGGGCATGCACACGGACGACCTGAGGATTCGCGACTCGCTGCAGATCGCGCGCGAGCGCGGCCTTCGCTTTGGCATCGCCGTCGATCCCAAGACGAGGGTGTCGCACCCCAACACGGTGGACGTGCGCGTGCGGGACGCGAACGGCGACGAGATCGTGGCGCGCGGGGAGTCCGTGGGCGGCGGCGCGGCGCGGCTGACCATGATCGACGGCCACGGCGTGCAGATAACGGGGGAGTACAACGCCCTCATCCTGTACGAGCGCGACGTGCCGGGCGTGCTGGGCCACATCGCGAGTACGCTGGGCGCTGGCGGGGTGAACATTGGCTCCGTGTGGATGTACCGCTCGCGACGCGGCGGCGAGGCGTTCAACGTGCTCGAGGTGGACGGCCCCGTGCCGCCGGACGTGCGGCAGGCGATACTCGCGAGCCCGGACGTACTACGCATGCGCTTCGTGCCGGCGGACGGCCTGAGCAGCCCGCGTGGGCAGGAGGGCCTGGGTGCGCCGTCCATGGATGCGGGCGAGGCTGAGCGCGCGCTTCCGGAGGTGGACTTCGAGGACGCGGCGGGGCTGCTTGCGTACGCGGACGAGAGGGGCCTGACGCTTGGGCAGGCGTTCATGCGGCGCGAGGAGGTGTGCGAGGCGATGCACGGCCGCCCGCTCGCGGCTGCCGAGCGCTACCTGGACGACGTGCTGCGCGTGATGCGGGATTCCGTGCGCGGACCGCTTGGGGGCGACGTTCGCACGATGGGCGGGCTCATAGGCGGCGAGTCGCGCGCGCTTGCGCGGCTGGCCGGCTTGGGCGGCGCGCTCGCGGGCGGCGTGGACGCGCGCGCCGCGCTGCTTGCGATGGCCGTGCTCGAGACGAACGCGTCCATGGGGCGCATCGTCGCCGCGCCGACGGCGGGGTCGTCGGGCGTGGTGCCTGGCGTGGTCCTGGCCCTGGACGAGGCCGAGAGGTACGGGGACGCGCGGCTGAGGGACGCCCTTGCGTGCGCCGCGGCCGTGGGCTTCGTGGTGAGCCGCAACGCGACCGTCGCGGGCGCGGAGGGCGGCTGCCAGGCGGAGGTGGGCACGGCGAGCGCCATGGCCGCCGCCGCGGCGACGCAGCTTCTGGGCGGGGGAGCCCGGGCGTGCCTTGACGCGGCGTCCATCGCGATGGGAAACCTCCTGGGCATGGTGTGCGACCCCGTGGGCGGCCTCGTGGAGGACCCGTGCCAGAAGCGCAACGCCGCCGCCGCGGAAAACGCGCTCGCGTCCGCGCGCATGGCGCTGGCAGGCGTGAGGCCGTCCGCACCGTTCGACGAGGTGGTGGAGGCCATGCGCCGCGTGGGCGCCGCGCTTCCGGCGGAGCTTCGCGAGACGGCGCTCGGCGGGCTTGCGGCCTGCCCCAGCTGCCGCGGGTGCGCCGGTCGCTAGCGGCGGCCCCCGTCGCGGACGTGCCGGCTTCGGGCGTGGGCGCGGCCCTTCTCGCCCGGCGCTACGCCCGCGGCGGCTGGACGGTGTTGTCCAGGATGAACTCCGCAAAGCGGCGCGACGCCACGGGTAGCGTCTCCCAAGACGCCCACGCGAGCGCGATGTTGCGCACGGGACGCTCGCGGATGGGCCGAACCTCCACGCCGGTGGCGTAGCCCTCGAGCATCGTGCTGTACAGGATCGACACGCCAAGCCCCTCGCGCACCATCGCGAGGATGGAGTAGTCGTCCGTCACCTCGTAGCGTATGCGCGGCCGGGCGCCGGCGCGCTCGAACGCCGTGAGCGCCACGCTCGTCTGGCCCTCGTCCAAGAGGATGAGCGGCTCGCGTGCCAGCTGCTCCAGGCTCACCTCGCGTGACGCGGCAAGCGGGTGGCCCTCCGGAAGCACGGCGAGCATCGTGTCCGTCGCGACGGTGCGGCACGGCAGGCCGGAGCCGTCGCCGTTTATGAAGCCAAGGTCCACGCGGCCCTGCGCGACCCACTGCGCGATGCTGGTGTACTCGCCCTGCCGCAGCACGAAGCGCACGTCCGGGTGCAGCTCCTCGAAGCGGTGCATCAGCGGCGGCAGTATGCGGCGGCTCACGCTCGAGAACGTGCCCACGCGGATCGTGGCGTCCAGGAGCCCCGCCACCTCGCGGCGCCGGCGCTCCAGCTCTTCCTCCGCGTGCGCCACGGCGCGGATGGCCGGCATGAACGTGCGCCCGTCGCCGGTGAGGCTCACGGAGCCGCGCCCGCGCTCCAGCAGGCTCGCGCCCAGCTCCGCCTCGAGCGCGCGCACGGTCTGGCTCACGGCGCTCTGCGTGTAGCCCAGCTCGCGCGCCGCCTTCGTGAAGCTGCCGGCGTCGACCACGCAGCAGAACACCTTGTAGCGGGAAATCCTCATGACGTGCCCCCAACCCTCAACATAAGGAACGCTAATGCAACAATAAAATACATTCGTTTCACTAATCCATACGGCAATGTTATTACATAAGCACAGCAAAACAAGGGAGTGGGGAGCAATCGTGGCAACGGCGGTTATTGGAACACAGACTGCAGACATGCATACGTCGGGGCTCGCGGGCGAGCTTGCGCTGCCACGTGCCGCGCGCCTGGGCGAGAAGGGCCTCGGCCTGTTTCGCGAGGGCCTCGCGGAGGGCGTCCCCATCGCGCTCGGCTACTTCGCGGTGTCGTTCTCGCTCGGCATCGCCGCGAAGATGAGCGGACTCTCGCTGTCGCAGGGCGTAGTCACGAGCTTTTTGTGCAACGCGTCCGCCGGCGAGTACGCCGGCTTCACCATGGTCGCGGCAAACGCCAGCTACCTGGAGCTCGCGGTCATGATGCTCATCGCAAACGCCCGCTACCTGCTCATGGGCTGCGTTCTGTCGCAGCGCTTCAGCCCGGACACGCCCCTGTGGATGCGCGCGCTCATCGCGTTCGACAACACGGACGAGATCTTCGCCGTCAACGTGGCGCACAGGGGCGACGTCCGCCCCGCCCGCGCGCTCGGCCTCATGGCGCTGCCGCTCGTGGGCTGGGCCGGCGGCACGGCCGTGGGCATGCTCGTGGGAGGCGTCCTGCCCAAGCTCGTGGTCCAGGCGCTCTCCGTGTCGCTGTTTGGCATGTTCCTTGCGGTCATCGTCCCGCCGGCGCGCCAGAACCGCGTGGTCGCGGGCGTGGTTGCCGTGAGCTTTGCGGCGAGCCTCGCGGCCTCGGTCGCCCCGCTCCTCTCGTCCGTGGGTGAGGGCGTGCGCACCATCGTGCTCACGCTGGCCATCTCCTGTGCGGCGGCCGTGCTGTTTCCGCACGCGGAGGAGGACGCGGAAGCGGGGGAGGCGTAGCATGGGCTCCATGGGCTGGGGCTACGTCGCCGTCATGGCGGGCGTCACGTTCGCTACGCGCGCGCTTCCCGCAACGCTCATCAGGCGCAGGGTCACGAACCGCTTCCTGCGCTCCTTCCTGTACTACGTGCCGTACGTCACGCTCGCGGTCATGACGTTCCCGGCGATCCTGGGCGCCACGGGCGTGCCCGCGGCCGGCGCTGTCGCCCTTCTCGCGGGCATCGTCCTCGCATGGCGGGGCGCCGGGCTGTTTGCGGTCTCGGGCGCGTGCTGCGCCTCCGTGCTCGCGGTGACGCTTCTGGCCCAGGCGCTGTAGACCGGGCGCCTCTGTCCCGGTCGCCGCATCGCCGTGCCGCGCGCCCGGGCGAGAAGGCCCGCCAACGCGCGTGCGCCCGCGTCGTGGCGTCGTTTGTTTCCATCGTGGTGGCGTTTGGCGTGCCGCGTCGTCCTCGCTTTCCTGAAGCCGTACAATTTATGCAATAGTTTTGACTGCTGTACGCGCGTTTGCGGGAAGGAAGGTACGAATGAGGCTCTCCAAGAGGCTTGACCTGTTTGGGAACGAGGTGTTCGCGGCGCTCAACCTGCGCCGTCGCGAGCTCGAGGCCAAGGGGCACGAGGTGTACGACCTTTCCGTCGGCACGCCGGACTTCGCGCCGGACCAGCGCCTGATAGACGCAATGGTCAAGAGCGCGTCGGACCCGGAGAACTGGAAGTACTCCCTGCACGATCGCGACGAGCTCGACAGGGCCGTGTGCGACTACTACCGCCGCCGCTACGGGGTCGAGGGCATCACGCCCGACATGGTCATGAGCTGCCATGGCACGCAGGAGGGCATGGGCTTCGTGTGTCAGGCCCTCGTGGACCCGGGCGACACCGTGCTGGTGCCGGACCCGTGCTACCCGCTCTTCCGCACGGCGAGCCTGCTCGCGGGCGCCAAGCTCGCGTTCTACCCGCTTTCGGCGGAGCATGACTTCCTGCCGTACGTCGCGGGCATCCCCGACGACGTCGCGGACGCGGCACGCTACATGGTGGTATCGCTGCCCGCAAACCCCGTGGGCTCCGTGGGCACGCCCGAGGTCTACCGACAGATCATCGACTTCGCCAAGGCGCACGACATTGTGATCATCCACGACAACGCGTACAGCGACATCGTGTTCGACTCCAAGGAGCCCGGCGGCTCGTTTTTGGCGTACGAGGGTGCGCAGGACGTGGGCGTGGAGTTCCTCTCGCTCTCCAAGTCCTTCGACGTCACCGGCGTCAGACTCAGCTTCCTCGTAGGCCGCCCGGACATCGTCGCCGCCGCGAAGAAGCTGCACGGCCAGCTTGACTACGGCATGTTCTTCCCAGAGCAGGACGTCGCCATCGCGGCGCTCACGGGCCCGCTCGACGGTGTGGAGCGCCAGCGCATGGCCTACCAGGAGCGGCGTGACGCCCTATGCGACGCGCTCGAGTCCATTGGCTGGGAGCGCCCCAACGCCCACGGCTCCATGTTCGTGTGGGCGCGCATCCCCGGCGGCCGAATGGACTCCGTCGACTTCGTGCTCGAGCTCATGGAGAAGTCTGGCGTCATCGTGACCCCGGGCGCGAGCTTTGGCCCCGCGGGCGAGGGCTTCGTGCGCATGGCGCTCGTGATGCCGCCCGAGCGCCTTCGCGAGGCGGTCGAGAAGATCCACGAGGCCGGCTTCTAGGGGGTACGGGACGCATGGGTCTGCTTGCGCAGATGGCGCTCAACAGCGTCGTCCAGATACTCGTGTTCGCGGCGGTGCCGTGCGTGTGGTGGCTCGCGACGGCGCGCTCCAACTGTGCGTTCGGAAGCTACGTAGGCCTTCACGGCGTGGACGCTCCGGCGCGTCGCCGCGTCGCCGTATGGTCCGTTGCCACTGCTGCGGTATTCGTGCTGGTGTCGGTTGCCGTCCTTCTCGCCCTGGGGAGCGTTCGCTCCGCAACGTCGGCGTTCGCGGGAAGAGGAATCGTCGCGCTACCGGCGGTGGTGGTCTACGCCGTCTTCAACACGTCCCTTCCCGAGGAGCTGTTGTTTCGTGGGTTCGTGCTGAAGCGCCTGCAGGCGTCCTTTGGCTTTGCCGTGGCAAACGCCGTACAGGCAACGCTGTTTGGCCTTCTGCACGGCGCCATGTTCGCATCCGTCGTGGGCGTTCCCAAGGCGTTGCTGGTCATCGCGTTCACAGGGGCAATTGCCTGGTGCATGGGCTACGTGAACGAGCGTCTGGCAGGAGGCTCCATCCTTCCCAGTTGGGCTATACATGCCGCCGCGAACGTGTTCTCCGGCTTGGTGAGCGCGCTCTAATGCGCCGAGCCGGGCGCAGATGTCAAAACGCCTGCGCTCGGTACGCCGGCTCATACGAGGCAGCCGCACCGCCGTCGGCGGCACTTGTGGGGGCTTGGTGGCGTTGGGTCAAATTGTATCGGTAAGCAAACATTCCCGCCTTTGCCATGCGCCAAGAGTGCTAGTATGAATCCCGCACGAAATCACGTCGGAGTGGCGGAATTGGCAGACGCGCTAGCTTGAGGTGCTAGTGACTGACTAAAAGGTCGTGCGGGTTCAAGTCCCGCCTCCGACACCACGTGAACACAGGTCCCCATCTGCTTAGGTCGGTGGGGACTTTCGCTTACCGGCGCAATTAATGTCCACTGCGCAGGGCACCATGGATGCAAACCGGGACGACGAGGATGGGGGACACTGTGATGGTTGCGACGTTGAGGGACTGCATGTACGGGCAGGCGGTCGGCGACGCCCTGGGTGTCCCGTTCGAGTTCATGTCGCGCGACACGTTTCGCTGCACGGGCATGACGGGCTTCGGCTCGCACGACCAGCCCGCCGGCACCTGGAGCGACGACACGTCCATGGCACTTGCGACCTGCGACAGCATCAGGGAGCGTGGCTGCATCGACCCTAAGGACATGCGCCGACGCTTCGAGTCCTGGTATCGCGACGGCGCGTATACGGTGGACGGCCTGTTTGACATCGGAGGAACGACGGAGCGCGCCCTCCGGGACAGCTGTGGGTGCGCCGGGGAGTTCGACAATGGCAACGGCTCGCTCATGAGGATCCTCCCGCTTGCCTTCACGAGCGCGACGGACGACGAGGTCCGCGCGGTCTCGGCGATCACGCACGCGCATAGGACGTCGACGGAGGCCTGCGTAGACATGGTGCGAAGGGCGCGGATGCTCGCGGGCGGGGCGACCGTGGCCAAGGTCGCGGGCGCATATGCGGGCATCCCGCGAGGGGAAGTCCGCTCGGGCGGCTACGTCTTGGATACCGCGCGGGCGGCGCTCTGGTGCCTTGCGAACACCTCCAGCTTTGGGGAGTGCGTCCTTGCGGCGGTGAACCTGGGGGATGACACTGACACCACGGCTGCCGTCGCTGGTGGCCTCGCGGGCATCGTCTACGGCGTGGACGGCATTCCCCGCGCGTGGCTCGACGGCCTGCGTGGCAAGGACGTGATCGAGAGGTGCCTGTTCCAGGCGCTAGAATAGGCGAGAAGAACACCTGCGAACACGCAATGGAGGAATGCCATGGCAGCGACGTTTGACGAGAAGGCAAGGCAGCGCTACATAGATCGCGCGCTCGAGCTTCACCACTCCGGCTACAACTGCGCCCAGAGCGTGGTCTGCGCCCTGGGCGACCTGACCGATATGGACGAAGACGCGCTGTTTCGCGTTGCGGAGGGCTTTGGCGGCGGCATGGGCGGATTCACGGAGACGTGTGGAGCACTCTCCGGCGCCGTCGCCATCCTCGGCCTACGCACGAGCGGCGGCACGGCAAACCCAAAGACGAAGGCGCGCACGTACGCGAGAACGAGGCCCGTCGTGGCGGCGTTTAGGGAGAAGAACGGCACCACGCGCTGCCCAGAGCTCAAGGGCATGACGGGAAGACCCGTCCTGCGACCGTGCGACGGCTGCATCGAGGATGCCTGCAACCTGCTGCTGGACGCCGTGGAGGCGGAGTAGGCGCGGCGGGCGTGACATCGTACAGGCGGGCTTACTTGCCGGTTGCCTTTCCGCATCCCGTGCGGCACGCGCTGCACGCGGATGGGGCGGCGGCAAGGCCGCCGAGCGCCGTCTCGCGCAGCGCGGACGGAAGCGAGTCCCCGACGGACTTCATGGCCGCGACGACCTCGTCGAACGGCAGCGGGTCGAGCACGCCCGAGAGGGCGAGCTGGGCCGCGCTCACGGCGTCGACGACGCCTATGACGTTCCTGTCCTGACACGGGTACTCCACGAGCCCGCGCACGGGATCGCACACCAGTCCCAGCAGGTTCGCGATGGCGGTCGAAGCGGCGGAGAGGCAGACCTTGGGGTCCGCGCCCATGAGCTCCGCGACGGCGGAGGCCGCCATGGCGGCCGCGGTTCCCACCTCCGCTTGGCAACCGCCCTCGGCCCCCGCGACGGAGGCGTTCCTGGCCACGATTGCCCCAATGGCACACGCGTTCCACAGGGCACGGGTAACCTGCTCGTCCGTGGCGCCCAGCGACTCCGCCACGGCGAGCACGGCGCCGGGGATGACGCCGGCAGAGCCCGCGGTGGGCGCGGCGACGATCACTCCCATGGTCGCGGAGCGCTCCAGCACGGCCATGGCGTAGGCGCAGGCCCTCGAAAGCGTCTCTCCCATGAGCGCAGCGGCAAGCCTCGGCGCGGCGTCGTGCACGGCCTTGGCCTGTCCGCCAAGCAGCCCGCCGAGCGATGGGAGCGACTTCTCGATCGGTGCCACCGTCTCTTCTCGCATGACCTGGAGCACGTGCGCCATGAGGGCGTCCGCGTCCTGGGTGGGGAAGAGCTCCAGCTGCCTGCGACGCATGACCTCGCCGATGGTGGCGCCCTCGCGCCCCGCGAGCGAGAGGAGCTGCGCGCCGGTGTCGAAGCCAAGGGCGAGCGTCGCGTCCGGCGACACCTGCGCGGCTCCGGGCACGTTCACGAGGTTCGCGAGCGTGATGTTGGGGGCGCGGCGCAGGTACTCAAGGAGCGCCTGGTCAAGCCCGCCGTCCACCTCGAACACGGTGTAGGCGCGGCCACCTCGGTGCTCGCGGAACGTGCGCATGGTCGCGATGTTCACGCTGCCGGCGGAAAGCCCGCTCGTGAGCGCCGCAAGGACGCCCGGCCTGTCCTGGTGCGCCACGAAGAGCGTGGGGTAGTCGCCCGTAATCTCCACGGCGATGCCGTCGATGGAGCTGATGCGCACGCGACCGCCGCCAAGGGACTCTCCTGTGACGGACATCCGCGTGCCATCCGCGCCCTCCATCGAGATGGTCACGGTGTTGGGATGGAGTCCCGCGCCGGCGTCGGACGGCACGAACTCGAAGTCGAGGCCCAGCTCTCGCGCGAGCTCGAACGAGTCGCGCACGCGCACGTCGTCCGGCGCGAGGCCCATGATGCCGGCCACGAGCGCACGGTCCGTGCCGTGCCCGCGATACGTCCGCGCGAACGAGTTGTACAGCGTGAACGTGACGCGGCTGAGGGGCGAGGGCCCAAGCGAGCGCGCGACGAGCGCTATCCTGAGCGCGCCTGCGGTGTGCGAGGAGGAGGGTCCCACCATGATGGGGCCGAGGATCTCGAATGCTGACGTCGTCATCATGGCATGGACCTCCGACAGAAGAAGGCCGCCGACGCTTGGCGCCGACGGCCTGACGCGTTTTCCGCGTGCTAGTGTCTCATTATTTCGAGCGTGTTACAAGCCCTGTGGCCCCTACTTCGCGAGCGGCAGCGCCCTCTCGAGGCGGGCGAGCGCGACGTCGCGGCCCAGGAGCTCGAGCGACTCTCCCAGCGGGGGAGACACCTGGTTTCCGCACTCGGCCACGCGCACGGCGCCGTAGAACTTGCGCTTGTTCGTGCCGAGGGCGTCCGGCAGCGGCTCGAGCGCGGCGTCGATGGCCGCGGCGTTCCAGCCGTCCGCGTCCACCGCGGCCAGCGCGTCGCGGGCGGCCTCGAGGTAGCCGCGCGCGCCGTCCTTCGCGAGGTTCTTGTTGACGCTCTTCTCGTCGAACTGGACGTCCTCGCCCCAATAGAGGAAGCGGCTCTTCTCGACCACCTGCGGCGCGAGCGTGGTGCGCGGCTTGAGGACGCTGGCGAGAAGGTTGAACCATGCGGGCTTCGCGGCGTATGCGGCCTCGGCGTCCGCTGCGCTCTCCAGGCCTGCGGAGACGAGCTGCGGCACGAGCTGCGTGCGCGCGAACTCCTGGTCCGTCATGGCCTGCAGGTACTGGCCGTTGATCCAGTCGAGCTTCTTGAGGTCGAACGTGGCGGGGTTCTTCGACACGTGGTCGAGCGAGAAGCTCTTGGCAAGCACGTCGCGCGGCACGATCGTGGTGTCGCCGTCAAGCGCCCAGCCCAGGAGGGCCAGGTAGTTGACGAAGGCGTCGGAGTCGTAGCCGGCGTCGCGGTACTCCTCCACGGACGTGGCGCCGTGGCGCTTGCTGAGCTTCTTGCCGTCCGGGCCCAAGATCATGGAGATGTGGGCGAACGTGGGCGTGGGTGCGCCCAGGGCCTCGTACACCATGATCTGGCGCGGGGTGTTGGACAGGTGGTCGTCGCCGCGGATCACGTGGGTGATGCCCATCATGGAGTCGTCCACAACCGTGGCGAAGTTGTACGTGGGCGTGCCGTCGGAGCGGAAGATGATGAAGTCGTCCAGCGTGTTCGCCTCGAACGTGACGTCGCCGTGGACGGCGTCGTGAACCACCACGTCGCCGCGGTCCAGCGGCACCTTGATGCGGATGGTGTGCGGCTCGCCGGCGTCCACGCGGCGCTGGGCCTCGGCCGGGTCGATGTCGCGGCACGTGCGCTGGTAGCCCTGGAACGGGTCGTGGCGCTCCTGGGCGGCCTTCTTGTCTGCGGCGAGCTTCTCCGGCGTGCAGAAGCAGTAATAGGCCCTGCCGTCGGCAACGAGGCGCTCGGCCGCCTTGCGATAGATGTCCAGGCGCTCCGTCTGCCAGTAGGGGCCAAAGTCGCCGCCCACCTCGGGACCCTCGTCCCAGTCAAGGCCCAGCCACTTCATGGCGCGCAGGATGATCTGCGTGTTCTCCTCCGTGGAGCGGGTGGGGTCGGTATCGTCGATCCTCAGGATGAACGTGCCGTGGTTGGCGCGGGCGAATGCCCAGTTGTAGATGGCGGTGCGGGCGCCGCCCACGTGCAGCTTGCCGGTGGGCGAGGGCGCGAAGCGCACGCGTACGGGACGTGCTTCGGTGGAACTCACGATTGCGTGACCTTTCGTGTTGTGTGCTCAGTACAGTCCGAACAAGTATAGCCGCTTGCGGCCGTGCCTGCGCGCGGGTGCGCGGGCCTACATCAGCTTCGTGCTCTCGATCTTCTCCTCTATCCAATGGTTCAGGCGGACGACGGGCTTGCGGAGAAGCAGGCCCAGCAGAAGCGACGGCACGAGGAACAGCGCGAGCCTACCCATGGCGACCCAGAAGTCCGCACCGTACAGGCCGGCGATGGCGCAGCGCATGGCCTTCTCGGCATGTACGAACGGCAGGAACGGATAGACGGCCTGGAACGCCTTCGGAAGCATCTGCGGCGGGAACGTGCCGCCGGAGCCCGCGACCTGGATGACCATGAGCAGCACGGCGATGGCCTTGCCCACGTCGCCAAATGCGGCCGTGAGCGAGAAGATGATGTTGACGAACACGAGCGACGCGAACCATCCGCACAGCAGGAACAGCCACGGGTGCAGGCACTGTATGCGGATGAAGAACAGGTCGCCGAGAAGGACGAGCGACGACTGCATGAAGCCGATGATCAGGAAGAACGTCAGACGCCCGAAGTACGCGTGGCGTGGCTTGGCACCCGTCTCGCGCATGGCGGCCTCGGACGGGTTGCACCGGACGAGCGCGCACAGCACGACGCCGCCGACCCAGATGGCGAGCGTGGTGTAGAACGGTGCCATGGCGGAGCCGTTGTTCGCGACGGGGTAGATCGCAACGCGGTCCGTCTGGACGGGGGAGGACACGAACTCCGCAAGGCTCGTGGGGCCGGCGGAAAGGATCGTGCGGATGGTCTGCATGTCGCCTGAGTCGATGGCTGCCTTCACGGTCCCGCGCATCGAGTCGAGCTTGCTTGCGCCGTCGCGCAGCTTCTTGGACGTGGTGCCGAGGTCGCCCTCGATCTTGGAGAGGCCCCTCAGCGTGCCGGACGTCGTGTCGCTCACGTCCGCCATGGTGGATGAGAACTTGCCCACGAGCGCGTCCGCGTCGCTCGCGGCGCCGTCGATGGTGTCCGCGAGCCTGCCGAGAGATCCCCTGAGGCCCTGCTCGTAGCTGGCCTGGACGCCGGTGACGCTGCCCTTCGCACGCTCCGCGAGCGCCTCGAGCTCGGCCTTGGACGCGTCCGCGTCGCCCCTGGAGCGGTCGATGTCGTCGATCGTGGACTGAATGCCGTTCGAGAGGTCGTCCAGGTCCTGGATGGCCTTGGTGACGCGGTCGCCCAGCCCGTCGATCGTCAGCTTCAGCTCGCTCACGCGCTGGACGGTCACGGGATCGCCGTCCTTGCCCAGGCTCTGCTCCCACTGGGTCGCGATGGTGTCCGTGCCGTTCAGTTTGGACTGGAAGTCGCGCAGGTTCGCGTCTCGGGCGTCCACCTCGGCCTTCACGTCCGCGAGCGCGCCGCGCAGCTTCTGCGTGGAACCTCCCGCCGTGGCGTACGCGGCATCGATTGCGCCCTTCACGTCGTCGAACGTGGAGGCGCTCTTCTGGAGCGCGTCGTTTATGGACGTCGTCGCCCCGTCAACCGCGGTATCGAGCTTTCGTACGCCAGAAGACGTCGTGCGCATGAGGTCGCCCGTGCCGTTGCCGCTTTTTGCGGCAGAGGAGAGCATGGCGTCGGAGTTTTCGAGCAGCGACCCCGTGGACGACACGAGCGCCTGGTAGCTGTCGACGCTTGCGGCCACGTCGCGCAGGTCCTGGGCGCCGTCGCCCAGGATGGAGTCCAGCCTCGTCACGAGGTTCAGGGTCTCCTCGTCCGTCAGCGTGCCGGATAGGTCGGAAAGCACCCCGGCGAGCACCTCCGTGAGCGACTGGTCGAAGCTCTGGTCGATGGAGTTCTGCACCGCGGTCGAGACCTTGCCGGTCACGATGGTTCCGATGGCGTTCTTCTTCTCGTTTACGGCGTAGATCACCTTCGCGTGGCGCACGCTCTTAGACAGCACGGTCATCATGTCCGCGCTGAAGTCCTTCGGGAACACGATAGCGGCATAGTACTCGCCGGAGCGCACGCCCTCCAGCGCCTTGTCCTTCGTGGTGACCACGTAGTCGACCTTGTCGGATCCCTGCAGGTCGCTCACCATGCGCTCGCCGATGTTGATGTTCGCGTGCATGAGCTTCGTCTTGTAGCCCTCGTCCGCGTTCGCGAGCGCCACCTTCAGCTCGCCGGTGTTGCCGTACGGGTCCCACGCGGAGTAGATGTTGAACCATGCGTAGAAGCATGGGATCACGATCATGCCCACGCAGACCACGAGGGCGATGACGTTGTTGATGACGTGACGGAAGTCACGCCTTATGAGCGAGAAGAGCTTGCTCACTTTGCGTCACCACCCTTCTGGTCCTGGGCGTCCGCTTCGGTCGCGCCGCCCTCCTTCGTGGTCTCGTCGCCGCGGCTGATGCGGGTGGTCTTCTCGCCCGCGCCCGTGAGGGCCGTGACGTTCAGGATGAGCCGCGTGGGCTCGCCATCGTCCTTCTCGCCCGCGTCGGGAGCCTTCTGCGCGTCCGCGCCCAGCCTTGCCTGCGCGTCTGTCGCAGGAGCGTCCTGCGCGCCTGTTACCTGGGCGTTCGCGCCGCCGTGGTGAGCGGCGCGGCGTTGGTCGAACTCCGTCCTGAGCCTGCCGATGCGGCTTCCGATCTTTCTGGAGCGCAGCGTGCCGCCGGCCTCGGGGGCGCCGTCCGTGGCGTCGCCTGTGGCCGAGGTGCCCGCGCCTTTCTCGATGAGCATGGTCTCTATGGGGGCGAACGCGAAGAACTCCTGCTTGAGCTTGTCGCCCAGAAGGTCGTACAGCTCGTCCTCGCTCATGTCGGACAGGCGCGTCTTCTGTCCCACGCGGTAGTGGAAGTACTCCGTCACGATAAGGAACGTGCAGATGACGATCATGGAGCAGATCCACAGCGTCATGATCACCATCTTGAACGGCAGCACGAACATGAGGACGTTCAGGGCGATGGGGATGACCATGAGCGCGATGAAGCCGCGGCGCACAAGCACGGGGTACATGAGCTCGAAGCGCGCGGCGCGCGCCTCGAACGTGCGGCGGTACTCGGTGGAGTTCGTGAGGGCCTTGATGATGGTCGTGAGCTTGAAGTGCGCCTCGTCCATGTTGTAGCGCTCGCTCACCATCATGTCCGTCTCGCGAAGGCGCTTGTCGAACAGCGCGTTGATGTTGAGGAGGTGGCGCCTGGCGCCAAGGCCCACGAGCAGCGCGATGGGCATGTACGCAAGGAGAAGGACGGCGATGTTCGTGCCGTAGTAGCTTCCGTAGAAGCCGGCGATGGCCTCGCGCATGGCGTTGTTGCCGTACGTGAACGGCAGGAGCGGCTCGAGCGCCTGGAAGAAGCCGGGCATCATCTCGATGGGATAGGTGCCGGAGGAGCCGGGGATCTGGAGGATGACGAGGATGACGCCGAGCGCCATGCCGATGTGCTTGAACGCCGTGGAGAGCGAGAACACGATGTTGACGTAGACGAACGACTCGACCATGCCCGCGGCCACGAAGGCGACGGGGCTCAGGCACTGGATGCCCAGGGCCAGGTCGCCGACGCAGCAGATTATGGCCTGCACTTCTCCCAGAAGCGAGAAGAGCAGTGCGCGTCCCACGTAGCCCTGCCACGGCTTGAACTCGCCGACGCCCTCGTCGTCCACCTCGCGCTTGTAGATGGCGACGAGAACGAATCCACCGACCCAGAGCGCGAGGTCCGTGTAGAACGGCGTGACGCCGGAGCCGTAGTTGCGGACGGGGTAGATGGCCTGCTCGGACAGCTCGACGGGAGAGGTGAAGTAGTTCTTCAGCACGTCGGGGTTGATGCCGGAGACGCTCGTGAGGTCCTTGTACGCCTGGGTCGTCTGCAGCGCCGAGACGTCGGATTCGAGGCCGGCGAGCGTGTCGACCGCCCTCGAGATGGAGTCGCGCGTGGACGCAAGGGCGGGCTTCGCCTGGGCGAGCACCTGGTCGAGCTGGTCGAGGGTCGCGCTCACCTGCTCGAGCGCGGGCGAGATGCCCGCGACGACGGAGCTCACGCCCGAGGCGGCCTGCGAGAAGTCGTCCAGCGCGCCGTCCACGGCGGGAATCGTGGTTTCGGAGAGGTTTCCCTGCACGTCGGACAGGGCCGAGGCGCTCGTCTGGATGGAGTTGTTCACGGCGGAGGAGAGGTTGCTCACGCTTGCGGCACCGCCCTTCACGTCGTCCGAGAGCGCCTTGAGCGCGTCGAGTCGCGCCCGCATCTGGTCGCTCATGCCGATGAGGTACTGGATCTCGGTCTCGAGGCTTCTGGTCACCTCTGTCTGGGCGGTGAGGGAGTCTCCGGAGAGTCCCTTGATGCTGACGATGGTGTCGCGGCTGTACTCGAGCTTCGCCTTCATGTCCTGCGTCTGGGTGAGCGCGGCCTCGAGTTGGGCTATGGCGTCATCGAGCCTGCCCTGGGCCCAGCCCACGTCGCCGGCGAGTCTGCCGACGTCGTAGTTCGCCTTCGTGGACATGTTCGTGAGGGCGAGCGTGCCCGAGGTGAGCGAGCTGCCGAGGCGGCTCCTGAGGTCGGCTGCGTCCGCTCGGGCACCCTTGAGGTCCGTCGAGGCCGTACCGAGCTTCTGGGAGATGCCCTTCGTGGTGCCGTCGAGGCTCGTGATGGTCTCCTTCGCCGAGGCGACGGTCTTGCGCGCGTCGTCGATGGAACGACCGGCGTCGTCGATGCCGCCGGAGAGGTCGTCGAGCGATTCCCGCACGGTCTGGATGTCGGCCTGGAGGCTGGAGCCGGCGCCCGACGCGCCGTCGAGAGCCTTGTCCGCCGCGGCACCGAGCTTGTCGGAGATGACGCCCGCGACCGTTCCGGCGAACGTGTTGTTTATCTGGTTCTCGATGGTGGAGGCGCCGGTGTCTGTCACCTTGGGCGCGACGGCGTTTTCCTTCTCGTTCACGTAGTACTTGATACGGGCCTTCGCGGTCTTGCCGTCGATGACGCCCGCGAGCGTCGAAGTGAAGTCCTTGGGGATGACGATGGCGGCGTAGTAGTCGCCGGCGCGGACGCCCCTCATGGCCTTTGACATCTTCACGAAGCGCCAGCCGAGCTGCTTGTTGTCGTGGAGCTTCTCTACGACCATGTCGCCGGCCGAGATGTGTCCCATGTCGCCGACCGTCGCGCCCTCGTCCTGGTTGACGATGGCGATCTGGATGTCGCTGGTGTTCTTGTACGGGTCCCAGTTCGCGAGGATGTTGAACCAGGCGTACAGGGACGGGATGATGCAGACTCCGAGCGTGATAATGAGGGCGACGGGGTTTTTGAGGATGCGCCTGATGTCGCGCCAGAAGATCCTGAGTGCTGTCTTCACGTGCAGACTCCTTGGCTTGCGTAGCTGTCTCGTGAACGTGTGCGTCGTGCGTGGCGGCAACGGTGCGCGTGCCAACGTCGCACAGTAACTCCATAATGAAGGATAGGATAGCTCTCAAATGCCTGCTAGCGATTTTTGAACTCGTGTCAAAAATCTACACTCGTGATGCTATGATGACGTCGGATCTAAACGTCTCGGGAGATGCGTCATGGGACTTGTGAACGAAAAGACAGCAGCTGAAATAGCTGATGGCGTGCGTGCCGCCAAGAGCGTCGCGCAAAGCGCCCTCGGCGAGCAGATGGAGCGTCGCAAGCAGCGCATCAAGTCCGTCTCGAAGACGCGCAAGAGCCGCGCCACGCGCGAGAGGATCATGACCGCCGCGTCCGAGCTCATGGTGGAGCGCGGCAACACTGACTTCCAGATGAGCGAGGTCTCGGCCAGGTGCCACATGTCGAAGGGCGCGCTGTACTACTACTTCTCGGACAAGGACGAGCTTGTCGAGGCCGTGCTTGAGGCGTCGGGAGACGAGCTCGTCTCCGCGATCGAGGAGGCCGTATCCCAGGCGGCGTCCGCCAGCGAGGCGCTCGAGAGCCTGTTTTCGGAGCTGTCCCGCCGCATGCGGACGAGGAGCCCGCTCGTGCTCGCGCTCACGGTCGAGCTTTCAAGCATGGGCGGCGAGCTCTTCTCGGCAGTGAGCGGTCAGCTGTCGCGCATCGTGCGCATCATCGGAGAGCTGCTCGAGCGGGGAAAGGGCGAGGGCTTCGTGCGCCAGAACGTCGACACGAGCCTGGCGGCCGTGTACCTGTGCGGAGGCCTCGTTGGGACGACGGTCGCGTCCGCGTCCGGCGTCATGCAGGGGTCGGACGCGCTCGGCAGCTCCCTCATGGAGCTTCTCGCGCACGGCGTGGCGCCGCTGGGACTGCGGCTTCGGCGAGACGACGGCCAGGCAGAGGGGGTCGTCACCCAGGGCTAGGCTTTCCGCGGGCCGTGCGGCGCAAGCGCGCGGCCGCTTGAGGCACATATATATGAGCGGAGCTCCCGTTGGGGGCGAGGCTCGGCCGCGGGCGGAGGAGGTCGTCCGTGGCGCAGGCACAAGGAGTATGAAATGGCACACAAGAACTACCTCTTCACCTCGGAGTCCGTCACCGAGGGACACCCGGACAAGATGTGCGACCAGATTTCGGACGCCATCGTGGACGCCATCTTCGCGAAGGAGGCGAAGCTGCAGCAGCAGGGCTACGTGGACGCCGACGGCACGCCGGCAAACGTCGACAACGTGCGCTGCGCCATCGAGACGTTCACGACCACCGGCACCGTCGTCGTGATGGGCGAGGTCCGCACCGAGGCGTACGTGGACGTCCAGAAGATCGTGCGCGACACGGTCTCGAAGATCGGCTACACGCGCGCCAAGTACGGCTTCGACGCCGAGACCTGCGGCGTCATGAACCTGATCCACGGCCAGTCCCCCGACATCGCCCAGGGCGTCGACGGCACGTTCGCCCGCTCGAACGACAACGACGAGATCGACAAGATCGGCGCCGGCGACCAGGGCATGATGTTTGGCTACGCGTCCGACGAGACGGACGTCCTCATGCCGATGCCCATCTACCTGGCGCAGAGGCTCTCCGAGCGCCTCGCCGAGGTTCGCAAGAACGGATCTCTCACCTACCTGCGCCCGGACGGCAAGACCCAGGTGACCGTGCGCTACGAGGACGACAGGCCCGTCGAGGTCACGGCCATCGTCGTGTCGACGCAGCACGCGGCCGACGTCAAGCTCTCCCAGATCCGCGAGGACATGATCGAGCACGTCATACGCCCGGTGCTCGACGCGGTTGGCATCTCCTGGAGGGGCGCGACCATCTATGTCAACCCCACCGGACGCTTCGTGGTGGGCGGCCCCATGGGCGACACCGGCCTGACCGGCCGCAAGATCATCGTCGACACCTACGGCGGCATGGGTCGCCACGGCGGCGGCGCCTTCAGCGGCAAGGACCCCACCAAGGTCGACCGCTCCGCCGCGTACGCCGCGCGCTGGGTCGCGAAGAACGTCGTCGCAGCCGGCCTCGCGCACCGTTGCGAGATCGAGCTGGCCTACGCCATCGGCGTGCCGCAGCCCGTCTCCATCTCCGTAGACACCTTCGGCACCGGATCTGTCGACGACTCCGTGATCGAGGCCGCGGTCCAGAAGGTCTTCGACCTGCGTCCCGGCGCCATCATCCGAGACCTCAGGCTCCGTCGCCCCATCTACCAGAAGACGGCTGCGTACGGCCACTTCGGCCGCGAGGACCCGGACTTCACGTGGGAGAGCACGGACCGCGTGGGAGAGCTCAAGAGCGCAGTTGCGGCCATGGCAAAGTAGCGCCAACCTCGACGCGCCGCGGTGGCGCCCGTGGCGCGGCCGCAAGACATCGGCAAGACAAGGCCCCCTTCGCAGGCGATGCGTCGCGTGCGGAGGGGGTCCTTCTCGGCTGCGCGAGGTCGCCTGCTTCGACACCGCGTTCTTTAGTGTCCACCGCGTGCGGTAGAATCGTCAGAAAACCGTCTGCGGCAGAGGAGGGTCCGTGGCCATAACGAGGAGGTCGCTTCTTCGGGGGGCGTGCGCGCTGGGCTCCGCCCTCGCGCTCGGCGCGTGCGGCGCGGGCGAGAAGGACGCGGGCTCGTCATCGGCGGACGCCGCCTCCGGGGTCACCGTGCGCGAGCGCACCGCGGACCCCATCGCGCGCGCGAAGGCGACGCACGTGGACGCCGTGGGCGACCTTGGCCGCACGAAGGCGTTCGACCTGCACTGCGACACGGTGGACGTGCTTGGCATGCATGACTGGGAGCCGTACAGGTCGTGGCCGGCCATCGCGCGCCACGGCGACATCGCGAAGAGCGACGGCGAGGTCGACCTCGAACGCGCGCAGGGCCTGGCGTACGCCCAGGGCTTTTCCGTGTGGGTGCCCGACAGGAAGTGGGTCACGGACCCGCTGGGCTTCTACACCGCGGCCGTCGCGTACTTCAGGCAGCAGATGCGGCAGCACGCGGACCGCGTGGAGCAGGTGACGGACGCGCGCAGGATGCCGGACGTGCTGAGGGCCGGCAAGGTGGCCGCCGTGCTCACCGTGGAGTCGTGCTCCGCGCTCGAGGGGTCGCTCGACGTGGTGGACACGATGCGCGAGGACGGCGTCAGGATGGCCGGCCTCACGTGGAACGGCGACAACGCCCTGGGCGGCGGCCGCTCCACGCACAACGGCCTCACGGAGCTGGGGAAAAGGGCGGTCGCGCGCCTGGAGGACGCCGGGATCGCCGTGGACGCGGCGCACCTCTCGGCGGAGTCGTTCGACGACCTCGCGAGGTGCCGCAGGCGGCCGTTCCTCATATCGCACTGCGCGTCCAGGGCCGTGTGCGACGTGGACCGCAACGTGACGGACGATCAGTTCAAGGCGGTGCTCGACAGCGGCGGCGTCGTGGGCGTCAGCTACTGCACGGAGTTCATAACGAAGCGCACCACGGGGACGGACGTCACGTTCGACGAGCTCATGGCCCACTTCGAGCACTTCCTGGACCTGGGGGGCGAGGACTGCGTCTGCCTGGGCGGCGACTTCGACGGCGCGTCCGTGCCGGACTGGCTGCGCGGCGTGGACAAGCTCCAGGGCTTCTACCAGAAAATGTGCGAGCGCCTTGGGCAGGGGCAGGCCGACAAGGTGTTCTTCCAGAACGCGTACGCGTTCATGGTCAGAAACGAGGTCGCCTGAGTGTACGCGAGCGTCGTCCTGGACATAGCCACGCGCGCGCTCGACGGCGCGTTCGACTACGGGGTCCCGCGGGAGCTCGAGCAGGAGTGTGCGGTGGGGGCCACCGTGCTCGTGCCCTTCTCGCATCGCGAGGCCGTGGGCTACGTGGTGGCGACGTCCGAGCTGCCGCCCGAGGGCCTGGACGCCTCCCGCGTGCTCCCGGTGTCGCGTGTGCTGGCGCCCAGTGCGTTTGACCAGGTTTCGGCCCGCGTCGCCTTCTGGATGGCACGCGAGTACGCCTGCCCGCCATGCGAGGCCATCCGCCCGTTTTTGGCGCCGGGCCAGACCGTAAGGGTTCGCCGCGCATCTGCGGACGACCCGTGGGAGCTGGTGTGCCAGAAGAGCGGCCCCGTGGACGAGCGCTGGGTGAGCCTGGCGGAGAAGGGCGGCTCGTTCAGCCCGCGCGCCAACGCGGTTCGCCAGCGCGCCGTGCTCCAGGCGCTCGAGTCGGGTCCGATGCGCATGGCGGAGCTCGCGGCGACGCTGCCGGGCAGCGCCTCGGCCGTCGCGGCGCTCGCGCGGAGGGGCGTCGTTTCCGTGGAGGAGCGTCGGCGCGTGCGCGGCGGGGACTCCACCACGCTCAGGAGCGCCGTCGCCGCGAGGCCGGAGCACCTGACGCAGGGTCAGCGCGACGCCCTCGCGGCCATCGCGCGCGCGTGCGACGCCGGCCGCGGCGACGTCGTGGTGGTTGACGGCGTCACGGGCTCCGGCAAGACGGAGGTGTACCTGGACGCCATCGAGCGCGTGCGCGCCGCGGGCAAGGGGGCGCTCGTGCTAGTGCCGGAGATATCGCTCACGGCCCAGACCGTCGGGCGCTTTCGCTCGCGCTTTGGGGACGACGTCGCGATCCTGCACTCCAGGCTCTCGGCCGGCGAGCGCTTCGACCAGTGGGACATGGTGCGCCAGGGTCGTGCCCACGTGGTGGTGGGCGCGCGCTCCGCGCTGTTCGCGCCGCTTCGCGACGTGGGCGTCATCATTATTGACGAGGAGCACGAGTGGACGTACAAGCAGGAGTCCGCACCGCGCTACCACGCGCGCGAGGTCGCGGCGCGCATGGCGGCGGAGCGCGGATGCGCCCTTGTGCTGGGGTCCGCCACGCCCTCGCTCGAGGCGCTGGAGCGCTGCCGTGAGGGCGCGTGGGGCGGCGTCAGCTGGACGCGCGTGAGCATGCCGGAGCGGCCCGGGGCGGCGCGGCTGCCGGCCGTGCGCGTGGTGGACATGACGGAGCAGTTCTCGGGCGGGAACCGCTCGATCTTCTCGGCCCCCCTGGCCGAGGCCCTGCAGGACGTTGCGGCCAGGCGCCAGAAGGCCGTGCTCATGCTGAACCGCAGGGGCTTCGCGAACTTCCTCATGTGCCGCGAGTGCGGCGCCGTGCCGGAGTGCCCGCACTGCTCCTGCGCGCTCACGTACCACGAGCGCACGCACTCGCTGGTGTGCCACACGTGCGGTAGGTCGTGGCCGCAGAGGGCGTACCCGGACCCGTCCACGCGCTGCCCCAACTGCGGCAGCCGCTACCTGGCGGCGTTTGGCGTGGGCACGCAGCGCGTGGAGGACGAGCTCGCGATGCTGCTGCCGGATGACGTGAGGATCATCCGCATGGACGCGGACACCACGCGCGGCAAGGGCGACCACCAGCGCCTGCTGGAGGAGTTCGACGCGGCGGAGTGCGCGGTGCTCGTGGGCACGCAGATGATCGCGAAGGGGCTGGACTTCCCGGAGGTCACGCTCGTGGGCGTGGTGAACGCGGACACGACGCTGAAGCTTCCGGACTTCCGCGCGGCGGAGCGCACGTACGACCTGCTTGAGCAGGTGGCGGGTCGCGCCGGCAGGGGGACGGAGCCCGGCCAGGTCATAGTGCAGACGTACTGGGCCACGCACCCCGCCATCCGCGCGGTGCAGAAGCACGACCGCGCGCTGTTTGTGGAGCAGGAGCTCGAGGAGCGCCGCGACGGCTGCTACCCGCCGTTCTCGCGCCTCTCGAACGTGGTGTGCTGGGGCCGGCGCGAGGCGGACGTGCGCCGCACGCTGGACGAGGTGGCCGGGCGCGTGCGCGAGCGCGTGGGCGAGGCCGCCGGCTGGGAGCTGCTTGGCCCCACGGATTGCCTCAAGGCGAAGGTGAAGGATCGCGTGAGGCGCCATCTGCTGGTGAAGTCGCCCGTGGACTCGGAGCCCGGGCCGCTTCTGGACGCGTGCGTGCGCGCCGCGGCGCCGCCGCGCGGGGTGAGCATTGCCGTGGACGTGGACGCGTACGACATGATGTGACGCGCCGTGCGCCCGCGCGCCGGCGTGGGTTATCGGTAGAGGAGGCGCCCCGCATGAAACTGTGGCGCCGCATGGGGTACGCTAACTGGGCTAACACAGGGCCCCGACGGGCCCGTACACGAAGGAGGCACCATGAGTGCAATTGACGACATCGTCCTGTCGCCCGACGACAGGCTGAAGACCGAGTGCGCCCCCATCGAGAAGATCGACGACGGCGTGAAGAGGCTCGCGAAGCGCATGCTGAGGGACATGTACGCCGCCGACGGCTGCGGCCTCGCCGCGCCGCAGGTGGGCGAGCTCGTGCAGCTGGTCGTGATCGACGTGGACTACGCGGGCGAGGGCACGAAGAAGAACCCGTACGTCCTCATCAACCCCAAGATCGTGGCCGCGGACGGCCCGGAGCGCGCCTACGGCGAGGGCTGCCTGTCGTTTCCCGGCATCACGGTCGAGGTCAGGCGCCCGAGCCACGTGGTGGTGCAGGCGCGCAACCTCGACGGCGACCTCATGCAGTACGAGGCGCGCGACAACCTGCTTGCCGTCTGCCTGCAGCACGAGATCGACCACCTGCACGGCGTGACCATGGTGGACCACCTGTCCGCCGGCGCGCGCATCGCGGCGCTGCGCGACTACGAGGAGGCGCTCGCAGAGGGCGCCCGCCCCGGGGACACCGCCGCAAACTAGCCGTCGCGAAGGGGGAGAAGGACATGCGCATAGTATTCATGGGGACTCCCGAGTTCGCGGTCCCCTCGCTCCGCGCGCTCGCGGGTGCGCACGACGTGAGGCTCGTGCTGACGAGGCCGGACGCCGTGCGCGGACGCGGCAGGAGGCTGGAGCCCTCCGCGGTGAAGGCGGCCGCGACGGAGCTGGGCATCGACGTGCTCGAGACCAAGCGCATCACGGACGACGTGATGGCCGTCATCCGCGCGGCGGAGCCCGACGCCATCGTGGTGGCCGCGTTTGGCTGCATCCTGCCGGACGCCGTGCTGACGGCGGCGCCCCTGGGCTGCGTGAACGTGCACGCGTCGAGCCTGCCGCGCTGGCGAGGCGCCGCGCCCATCCAGCGCGCCATCCTGAGCGGCGACGCGCGCGCCGGCGTTTCCATCATGCGCGTGGTGCACGACCTGGACGCCGGGGCGTACTGCCGCCAGGCGGACGTCGAGGTGGGCGAGAAGAGCTGCCCCCAGGTGATGGGGGAGCTTGCGGAGCTCGGCGCGAGGGAGCTGCTCGTCGCGTTGCGCCAGATGGAGGACGGCACGGCCGAGTGGGTCGAGCAGGACGAGTCGAAGGTCACGTACGCGAGGAAGGTCGAGAAGGCCGAGATGCTGCTTGACCCCGCCGCGACCGCGCTGGACAACCGCCGCCGTGTGCAGACGTCGCTCGACGCGGCGCCGGCGCGCATGGCCGTCGCCGGCAGGGGCGTGCGCGTGCTTGCCGCGCGCGTGGCGGGAGACGACACCTCGCAGGGCGAGGTGATCGTGCGGCACGGGCGCGTGATCGCGGGCTGCGCGGACGGCGCCATCGAGCTTCTGCGCGTGAAGCCCGACGGAAAGCGCGAGATGGACGCCTCCGCGTGGGCGGCCGGCCTGCACCAGAGCCAGCTTGCCTGGGAGCACGTGTAGCCATGGCGCGGCTTGCCCCCGCGCGCAGGGCGGCGCTCAGGCTGTGCGCCGCGTGCCGCCAGAGGGACGCCCGCGCGCGCGAGCTGCTGCGGACGTCCGACGTGATGGACGGCCTGGACCCGCGTGACCGCGCGCTCGCGACGCGGCTGGTGCTGGGCGTGCAGCGCGCTCGCGGCCTTTGCGACGCCGTGGTGGACGCGCACCTTGCGCACGGCCACCTCGAGCCTCGCGTGCGCGACGCGCTCAGGATGTCCGCATTCGAGCTGCTGTACCTGGGCACGCCCACGCAGGTGGCCGTGAGCCAGGGCGTGGAGCTCGCGGCCGTGGCGTCGCGTCGCGCGCGCGGGCTCGCAAACGCGGTGCTGCGCCGCATCGCGGAAGGGGACGTTCCGGCCATGGAGGCCGCGCGCGGTCGCCTGCGGGC
>NZ_JBQKDH010000014.1:0-63762 GCF_052121955.1 Parafannyhessea sp. LCP19S3_B1
TCCAACCACGCCTTCGCCCACAGCGACGGCGTGACGCTCTCCGTGGCCCGCGGCAGCTACGCCGCGGACTGGGCGAAGGGCCACGGCGTCAAGTACACCGTGCGCGAGCCGGAAGAAACAATTACTGTGTCATCAGGCTCGTCAAGTGCCACAAGCGTGGATGATCAGAACAAGGTATCCGAGAAGCTAGTGGCAAAGTCTAGTCGTACGGATGTAACCGCGGAAGGACACAACCCGTCGGATTCAAATGCTACCGACAAAGGAGGAAAGGCATCTGAAGAGACGGCTGGTGCTGAGAATAAGCAAGGAAGCGAACAGGAAGTAGCTCCCAAGCAAGGCAGATGTGGGGAAGCTGTTACTTGGTCTCTCGATGAGAGTGGGACTTTAATCATTGATGGACACGGTAAGATGGAAGACTATTCTGACGATAGACCTGCGCCTTGGGCGGAACTGTCTAAGAGCATCGTTTCCATCCACATTGGCCCGAAGGTGGAAACGGTTGGCGCGTATGCCTTTGCTGGCCTTGATAAGGCGAAGGCCGTCACGTTTGATGACGGAAGCGAGCTTACGGAAATTCACGACTTTGCATTCAGTGGATGTAAGAATCTAAGAGAAATCGAACTTCCAAATAAGGTCGCAAAGATTGGACAAGGTGCTTTCGAAAGATGTGAGAATCTTGAGATTGTTGGGCTTCCTGAATCCGTTACTTCTATCGGAGAAGTACTTGTCGAGCAGGAGTCCAAGCAGCCTACTGCTGGGCAGGCACCTGTGGATGCTTTTGCGGGTAGCCCATTGGTGAAGGTCGAAGCTGAAAGAGGTAGCTATGCCTCACAGTATGCTGATGAACATAAGCTCTTGTAGCGTATTTCTCGACGCATAGTTGCTCGTTTCATGGCGACTCCTTCTGGAGTCGCCATTCGTATGCGCAGACGCTCGTGCAGTGCTGCAACATCTTTTGTTCGGCTTCGGTACCGGCAAGATTCTTGCGCACTTTGGCAGTGTCGAGAAAGTTGGTGTAGCGGTCCCGGGCAGAAACTCGGCGAGAGGCCTCGGAATCTGAAATCCTTGTCTATCCTATGTCGCCTCCATCGTGTTCGCAGGCTCCAGGATCGCCCTGATGGCCTGTCGAACGATGAGGAGAGGCTCCCGCCGGCGCTCCTCCGACTGGGCGACGGGGTCGGACCTGCCCCTGCAGAGGGGGTACCGCTTTTTCGTACCGTTCTCGCTAGGCCGCAAGGGCTAGGCTTTGCCTGTATGTGTATTCGCTAACGTAGGAGTCGACGGAACGCTCAGCAGGTTTTCGACACTTCGCTCATGGGCATGCTGACCACCCCGCAAGGGGCAGACTTTGTTGTGCATCGGTTGCGACAGGGGAGGCCCGGGAGGAATGACCGGCATGGACAGAGTCGATTCCATGCGAAGGAAGTACCGCAGAGGCGAGCCCGTGGCGGCCATCGCCCGCGAGCTGGGCGTGTCGCGCGACACGGTCTACAAGTACGCGAGGATGGAGGACCTCTCACCGGAGCCACCCAAGGCGAGGAAGAGGAGGCCCTCGAAGATGGACAGGTGGGCGCCGCTCGTGGACCAGTGGCTCACAGACGACTTCAGGGAGAACAGGAAGCAGAGGCACACGGCGCACCGGGTCTAGCGCCGGCTCGTCAACGAGTGCGGCGCCGACGTCTCCGAGCAGACCGTCAGGCGCTACGTGAGGGAGGCGAGGCTTCGCCTCGGGGGCGGCCCGGGCTGCTTCCTCGACCTCGACTGGCCCGCGGGGGTCGCGCAGGTTGACTTCGGCCACGCGGCGTTCGTCGCGGGGGGCACGAGGCGCGAGATGCCCTTCTTCGTCGCGAGCTTCCCCTACTCCAACGTCGGGCTCGCGCAGGTGTTCCCCGGCGAGAACGCGGAGTGCGTGTGCCAGGGCCCCGGGAACGTCTTCGAGTTCGTCGACGGCGTCCCCACCAGGGTCGTCTTCGACAACGCGACCGGGGTCGGCCGGCGCGTGTGCGACGGGGTCCGCACCACCAGGCTCTTCGAGGCCCGCGGCGCCCACTATGGGTTCGAGCACCGGTTCCGCGAGCCCTGCTCCGGCCACGGGAGGGGCTCCGTGGGGAACGAGGTCGGGACGCAGAGGAGGAACCTCTTCGTCCCGGTCCCGCGGGTGTGGGACGTCGACGGGCGCGACGAGAGGCTGCCGGGGAGGTCGCGCGACATGTCGCGCAAGGAGCACCACGGGAGGGGGCGGCCCGAGCCCGGGCTGTTCGAGGACGACCTCGCGGCGATGCTGGCGCTCCCGGCTCGCCCGTTCGCGTGCGTCGAGTACAGGAGGGCGCGCGCCGACAAGAAGGGCAAGGTACGCGTCGACGGCAGGCACTGGTACTCGACGTCGCCGGAGTGCGCCGGGCGGGAGGTGGTCGTCGGGCTCTGGGCGACGAGGGTCGCGGTGATGGACGGCGACGGCGCCGTCGTCGCCGAGCACGCGCGCGCCTACGGCGACGCGCCCACCGACACCACGGACCCCGCGTCCCAGCTGCCGCTGCTCGCCAACAGGCTCGGCGCCTGGCGGGAGAGCGGGGCCGGGGCCGCGTTGCCCGACGACCTCCGGGAGCACATCGACGCCCTCGACCGGATGGGGCTCGGGGAGGCCGCGGGGTGCATGCGCGACCAGCGCGCGCTGTCGGGGTGGGACGCGACCGCGCGCGCCGCGTCGGTCTCCCTGAGGGCGTCGGGCAGGACAGGCCCCTCCGCGGTCGCCCTGGCCGTCTCCCGCGCCGAGACGGGCGAGGTCTCCTACGACGAGGCCGTCGACCTCGCCGAGTACGACCGTCTGGCGGGGGTGGTCGCCGATGGGTAGGCCGGCGAGGTCGTCGCTCGACGGGGGGCTGGCGGCGAACGCGAGGAGGCTCTTCATATCTGGCGACGTCGTGAGGGGCTTCCTGGACGGGGCGACGGCGGCCGAGGTCCGCGCGGCCAACAGGCTCCTGTCCGCAGAGCTGGAGAGCCGCGACGTGCACAGGAGGGAGCGCCTCATGCGCAGGGCCAGGTTCCCGCAGGTCAAGTCGTTCGAGGGCTACGACTACTCGCAGGTGGCCTTCCCCGACGGCTACGGGCCGGCCGACCTCGAGTCGCTCTCCTTCCTGGACACCGCCGAGGGCTTCGTGTTCCACGGCAGGACCGGGAGGGGCAAGACCCACCTCGCGACGGCGATGGGCGTACGGGCCGTCTCGATGGGTCGCCCGGTACGGTTCCACTCGACGGCGCGCCTGGTTATGCAGCTGGAGCGCGCCCGAGCGGACGGCAAGCTCGACGGCGCGCCGGGGGACGCCACCAACGCCGACCTCGTGATCCTGGACGAGTTCGGCTACGTCCCGATTGACGTCGCCGGGGCGAGGCTGCTCTTCCAGGTGGTGTCGGACTGCTACGAGAGGAGAAGCCTCGTCATCACGACCAACATCGAGTTCGGGAAGTGGGGCACGGTCCTCGGCGACGACAAGCTCGCCGCGGCGATGATCGACCGCGTGGTGCACCACAGCAGGCTGGTCGAGTCCGACGGGACGAGCCACCGCATGGACCAGGCGCTCATGCTCTCTGGTAACGGAAGCTAGGGGTGCGGGCATGCCCCGAGCGAAGTGTGGGAAATCGACAGAGCAAACTGTCGACTTTTACTTGACTGAATGCAGTTCGTGCGCGACGCCGAGGACCTCGTGTTCTACGGCCAGACGGGGCGCGGGAAGACCCACATGGCCACCGCGCTCGGAATCGCCGCGACGTCCGCGGGCTACCCCGCGGGGTTCTGGCAGACGGCCCAGCTGGTGCCGCGGCTGGGCAAGGCCAAGAGGGAGGGCACGCTCGACAGGCTGCTCGCCGACGTTGCCAAGGCGAGGCTGCTGGTCCTGGACGAGTTCGGCTACGTGCCCTTCGACGTGGACGGGGCGAGGCTGCCCTGCCAGGTGATCTCCGAGAGCTACGAGAGGAGGAGCGTCACATTCACCACCAACGTCGAGTCCGGCAGGTGGGGCACCGTCTTCGCGGATGGCAAGCTCGCGGCGGCGATCGCCGGCCGCGTCGTGCACCAGAGCGGGCTCGTGGAGTTCGGTGGGCCGAGCCACGGGCTGGAGGAGAGCCTTATGCTCGGGAAGTCGGGAAGCTAGGGAGGAGCCGGCGGGCCCGTGACGAAACCCGAAATACTTTCGTGCGCGAACCCGAAAGAGATCCATGCTCAAAACCGAAAGTCAGGCTTGACTAAACACAGACGAGGAGTGGTCGGGGTCGCACTGCTTCTCGGAGAGGAGGACGGCCGGGCTCTACGGGGACGGACCCAAGCCCGAGCCGCCGACCGAGGAGCGCGGAGAGGGGACTCCGACTCGTGGCGGAGCAGGCAATCAAGGCGGGCCCCGCGCTTGCGGACGGGATGAAGGCGGCATGGGATGCGGGGAAAGATTTCGGGTCCCACAGGCGACCCGCTCGCTCGGCCGGGACAGGCGCGGCTCCTGCCCTCGGGCTTACACCAACTTTCTCGACGCTACCCGGAAATACTTCGTGTCGCCGACGGAGGCATTGAAAAGATTGCCAACTCCCTACGTCCCGAGGATGTGCTCGTGGTAATGGCTGATCACGGAAATGATCCTACGATTGGCCATCCTCACCACACACGTGAGCGTGTGCCCCTACTTATTGCTCATAATGGGGCTCCGGTCGGGAGCATTGGAACCCGGAAAACGCTCTCCGATGTAGGCGCGACCGCCTGTGAGTACTTTGATGCTGGGAAGCCGCAGAATGGAGAGAGCTTCTTGGCAAAAATTGGGGTTAGGTGAAATGTCCGCTGCACCATTTGGGGTTGGTGCACCGGACTGTAAAGAAGAGGCGCGCCTAACGGAGAGGTGTGGTCCGCAAGACGAGCTTGAACCTGATGATAGCTAACTTTTTGACGGGCACACTGGGAGAGCAAGTCAATCAATTGTTAGAACTCCATGGAGTACTTTTTGCGTCGCTGCTCCAGTGCCTCGCGACCTCCTTCGAGAATCTGGCATACGTGCTCTTGTATACTGCAGCTATCGAGGAAGGAGACATCATCCCTGTCCTTTGGCTGCACGGTGTTTTCGATGGCTCCACTGCGATAGTCGAACTGCCTCTGACAGGTGTTTTCGCGGCCGACGCCATGTTGGTTGGCTACGATAATTTCTTCCGCGTCTGCGCCGAGTGCTATGTTCGCATTGTGTGTGACGATGATAATCTGCCGACGCTTCTTGCTGTCCTTTATGAACTTCCTGAGATCGGAATAAATAGACTGGTTATCAAGATCATCCTCGGGCTGGTCAATTAAAATCGGGCAATCGCCCTGCTCGAGTTCTATGATTAGCTCTAGGAGTACGAGCCCCTTCTTGCCGGGTGACATCCTGTCAAGTCGATCGCCATCGCTTGTGACGATGTAATGAACGTTATACCAGTTGTCAAACACCTCGTGTAAGAAGTCACCCTCTCGGGCGCCTCCCCTCAGCTGAAGGTTGCCATTTTCCTGTTTGCCGAGAATGGCATCCCAAAGACTGTTCAGGAAGTCATCGGAGTAATCTTCGTCCTTCAACTCAGTGAGGTCATATTCTGTCTCGCGCCTGAACCCGGAAAACTTTCGGGCATCAAGTAGAGAGGATATCGACTGTGAGAAATCGATTCGTCGCCATATGGGAGTTGCTGAGAATTCCAGATTTGATTCGAATCCCCTAGCGGCACATGCAACCTTTGCGCAATAGTCTTCGCTTGCTTTCAAAAATTCGCTTCTGGAGGAAATGATTGCAGAGCGTTTGGATGCTTGGCGTTCTCGTAGGCCATTGATTTCGTCTTCTAGCTTTGTGGCGGCGATAAGGCTCTGGCGCTCTTTATTGAGCTGGTTCATGGCAGCCGTCAGCTTGCCGGTGTGCTCCATCTTGGGCTTTAGTTCGGCAATCTGTTCATCAATCTTCGTGATCTTCTCCGCTAAACTCGCCTTTGCAAGAGCGCGGCTCTCGGTAACTTTGTTGATGGCGATACTCCACCGCTTCGCTACCAGGTCATTAATAGCTCCAACTTCTTTCCTGAACTCTTCTGCTGCGTCGTCTGAGAGTGCATCTAGGTAGGGGATTCCGTTGTATGAGGGTTCCACTATCTGGGGAGCCATGAGGGCTTGCAAAATATTGATATCATCGCAGATGGTGTTGCATGTCTCTTCCAGCTCGGTCTTCTGCCTGCCGAGGCTCTCGTAGGTCTTCACCTCTTCTATCGATGCATTCTCCGGTCCGAGGAGCTGTACGTACTCATTTTGCAGTCTCCGTTCCGTCTCTCTGAAAAGTTCCGACGAACCAGTCTCTCTCAGTTTTTGCTCTGCTTGCTTGAGGCACTCTTCAGCCGCAAGATAGTCATCGATATCATTACGGAGCTTTCGCTCTATTCCATCACATGCGCGCTCATACTCTTCGTGTGCTGCCTTCATTGCATCGTTTTGGAGGAGTACGTCACGGATGATGCCGCTGGTTCCCTCGTCAGACTGAGGGTCATCGACCGTCCGGTTCAGAAAAGTCTGCGGTAGGTAGATAATCTTCCGTTGTTCCGCTGTCCCGTCACGCCAGATGACCTCTGGAGATCCCGACAATTCAAGATCCGCCAGCGATGATCGCTTCTCACGCTCTTCTGCTTGTTCGGGATCAATAGCCCTTGCAAGTTGTCGGAGCAGTAGCGACTTGCCTGTCGATTTACCTCCGATGATGCATGTGAGGCTCTCGCTGAAAGGTATAGGTCTGTCTGGAAAGCGATTGTCGGAAAAGCGTATAGACTTAATGGACCGGTGCGGGTCATGGGGCTCAGGTCTTTCCTCCTGTATTGCGACTCTGTCTTTCGGCTCGCAAAGTATCTGAAGAAGCCCGTCGAATGTAGGGTCGGCTTTAACCCAACAGTAGCGGTGCTCATCGGGCTCGAACATCCTATCGAAGGAGTGAGCATCGGAGCCCCATATACATGGCTTTATCGAGCCAAATTCGACTATTCGTCGCTCTTCGTTGCCCTCTGCAAGGGCCCACTCTCTAGTTTTCTGATTAGAGCTTAAGTAGCAATGGCATTGTTGGTAGATGACTTTCTTTTGCAGATAGTCTCTGCCAGCCCAACTAACGCTTGAGAGATCCTCATCCACGGGGACAGTAATGATGAACTGGTCATCGAAATCCTTGCACTCTTCGAGCAACTTCTCCACTTCATCTGCGCTGACTGATACATGTTCGAGACCAACCAGGTAATCACTTCCAGATTTCCCATTCTGTTCTTTCACCTGACGGCCGATTTCTTCGATGTTCATATGCGTAAGGGTTCGTGAATAGCCCGAATCCGTGTGACAGGTTAGCCGATGAATGAAATTTTCCTCAATCGATGTGGGAGGGACGCTGTCTGAAAAGATGACATGGTAGTCGATTGAGTTAGAGGTACTTCCTTTTGAGATGAACTCACCCAGTCTGAACTCTATGTTCGGAAATATGAACATATCATTAATGCGCTCACGCGTATTCTGGTCGGGAAACAACCCTTCTAGTTTTTCTGGGCATTCAAGGTACTCGTTCTTCAGACGTTTGTATCCGTCTATCGAGAAATAGTCAGTTACGCCTATCGCCCAAACCTCTTTCTCGATAGCCCTCGAGAAAAGTTCTACGACATATTTATCGAAGTCCTCCTGGCTACTTGCGTCTAATCCAAATTGGTTGTTAAGGATGGAGTAGGGGGTGTGGACGTGAAAGTCCCACTTACGCCATTCGGAACCTGTCGTGCTGTTCATATCTCGCCCAACCCATCTCCGTCTGATTGTTCAGTAACAACAACTTGCTTTTGAGGTCTTTTCTTGGTCAATTCCGAGGTTTCTTACGCGTCTTCTTATATTGAGACAATATACGCTGTCAGCTGTAGTGGCGGGAAATCTGGTGCAGATAACCCGTGGGCGGGTATCAAAACGCTCCGATAAGACGGGTGAATGTTCGGGCACATAGGCTATCAACACCTGGTCTGCAAGCTTGTGCTCATCTCTATGGCCCCGTTCGCATCATCTTGCCTGGAGTCTCTCGCGTTGCGGCATCTGAAGACTATAACAAACAGGTGGCATGTAGGCCGATTCTGGCTAATGCGTCGGGAGCCGATTGCCTGACTTATGCCGCATGTGTTTGATTGCCTCTGACTTACGGGTTGGGGGTGGTACCGCTTTTCCGTACCTCCTCGCCTAGGCCGCCAGCCCCAGGCTCCGTCGGTATTGTAGCGGGCTCATCGAGCCGAGCGACCGTTTGATCCCGGTCGCGTTGTGGCGCTCCATGTAGGCGTCGATCCTCCTCCCGAGCTCGTCGAGCGCCGCGCCCGCCCAGTCCCTGCCGCGGAACATCTCGGTCCTCATGGTGCCGAAGAAGGCCTCCATCCTGGAGTTGTCCGGCAAGCAGCCCCTTCGCGACACCGACCGGGCCATGCCGGCCTCCCCGCAGATGCCTACCCACCCGGGCCGGCGGCAGCGGCAGCCGCGGTCAGAGTGGACCACGAGGCGGCGGCGCTCGCGGTCCGCGGTCGTGTCGAGCGCGGCCCCGGGCATGGAGTTGGCCATCTCGGCGTCCGGCGACGTCGAGGTCGTCCGGCCCGCGATGGCGCCGTCGAAGCAGCCGGGCACCGGCGAGAGGCAGGGCCTCCCCGCGGGTATCGAGAACTGCGTCACGCCGGCGGGCCACGGGAAGTTGGGAAGCCCCGCCTCGAAGCCCTGCCCGGCCTTGTTGCCGGGATGCTCCGAGACCTCCCCCTCGTAGGAGCCGTGGCCCCTCTTCGGCTTCGCCCTCCCGCGCGCCCCCGGCCCCTCCTCGGCCACTATCCGCCTCATCCTGCGCTCGCCGACGAAGTGGCCCTGCGCCTCGGGCTCGTCGCGGGTGCGGCGCCTCCCGTAGGTGCCGTCGTTGGCGTCGAAGACGGCGCAGACCATCTCCCTCGAGGGCGTCTATGTCGGCCTGCGTCGCCCGGACAGCCTTCCCGCCCCCGTCGCCCGCGCCTTGCGCGGGGGCGCCGCCCTTCGCCTCGGTCATGTCGGGCCCTCTCCGAGCAGCTCCCTCTTCCACTTGCAGAGGGTACGCCGGGACGAGCCGGCCTCGTCCGCGATCTCCCGCGCGCTCCCGGCCCGCCCGACGAGCGCCGCCGCGGCGCGCCGCCTCTGCTCGAGGGCGAAGGTCCCGGGCTCGGTCGTCCTGCGCTCGCCGGGCGCCAGCCCTTCGATCCAGTCGGCAAGCTTCTGGCAGCTCTTGGGGTACCCCAGCCCGCGCCCCGCGTGGGCGTTGCGGCGGCCGTGCTCCAGGTAGTGGTCGACGGCGGCCCGCCTCTGCTCCGCCGAGTGCGCCTCGGAGGCCCTGCTCCTCTCGTGGAGCGAGCCCCCGGTCTCGAGCCATTCCCTGTGCCAGGCTGCGAGCTGGACGCGGGATGGATATCCGAGCTCCCGTATGGTCGCCGTCGCCTTGAGGCCGTGCTTGATGCAGGGCTCGACCGCTCTTTTCCTCTGTTCAATTTCCTCTGTTCAAGGGTGTACGCGCAATCCTCCAAGCCTCATCGTTTGGTACGGATTTCCGGTACCACCCCCAAACCGAAAACCAGGCTTGACTAAACGCACGAGGCGGACCTGCCGACTTCGTCAGCGATCTTCCTGATTGGCAGGTTGCGGTCGAGGCCCTCCTCGATGGACCTCCTGTCAGCCTTGGCGAGGCGCGAGTACGTCCTCTCCCGCTTCCCCCCTCTGCCTGCTTGGCCTCTTTGCCAACTTTGGTCATCCCTTTTCGGCGATGTCTCAAAGCAGCGTCATTGCCCCCCGATGTCACTGCTGTCCACAACACAGCCGTACTAGTTCGGGATGACTTTGAGAAGCGTTCGGGTGAAGTCTGAATTCAAGGAACAGGAGGCGTATATTCTCCGCTCGCATCCAGGAGAGATATCCCAGAGCGTAGACTGTTACAATACAGGCGTTCAATCGTTGCTTGGATTGAGAGGGGGCACATCATGTGTTTGACGCTCCCCGACTCCGATTGGAAGCAATGGTATCGACTGAATCACAGAGATGCTTATGAGCGCCGCTCGGGCGAAGAATTCGAGCACTATGTAACAAGTGTGTTGGAGTTCCGGTATCGGGATTTCATCGACCCCGACCCGATGGGGCAGCTGGGTGATGGTGGCTGTGACGGTCTTGCTGACAATGGAAGAATCCTGTTTGCATGCTACGGACAAAGGGCCCAATCTAATCAAGACGAAAAGACCAAAAACAAGATATGTCACGATTTCCAGCGAGCTATAGAACAGTGGCCTGATTTTTCAGAATGGGTCTTCATCACCAATGCACAAATAGGGCCTTCCTCGGCAAAGTTGGTGACTGAGCTCCGGCGGAAATATAGCCTCGCCAGCGATAGGCCTCTTAATATCTTTGTCATTAAAACGGAGGGCATGTTCTGGGATCGCTTCGTGTCACGACTCACTACTGCTCAACTCAACGCCTTGTTCCCAGGTGTTCCCCATGCGCAAAACGTTGAACTGGCGGACTTAGTAGAGCTGATTGACTCTATTCGGATGCCCACCGATAAAGAAGTACGGCAGCAAAATATGGAAATCAGGCCCGTGTCCATTCGCAAAATGGATTTCAACAATATTCCTGAGACAACGCGTATTGAGCTCAACGAGGGAAGAATCCTCTCTCCAGAAATAGACAAGTGGTTTTCGGAACAGATTAACCCTGAACTTCGCGATGATAAGGCGATTGTCTTTCATGGCCTGTACGAAAAGGCAAGGCAAGTTACCGATGACCCTGCCGAGATAATGGAGCGGATTTATATAGCAATTGGGGGGTCTGATTACAGGCTCGACAGAGGTAGAGCGAACGCAGTCTATGCAATAGCTAGCTACTTTTTCGATAGCTGCGACATCTTTGAAGGGGTGCCTGAGGGGAATTAATAATGATAATGCCAACAAAGGGAATCAGCCCAGAAAGATGTCTTCTTGGCATTGGCGCGGACGTGCTTGATTTTCTATCAACTTCGATGTCAGTCTCAGAGATATGGGCGAAATACAAGAAGAGAAGGAACCAGACGGGCTCCGTGTCATTCGATTGGTTTGTGCTTGCTCTCGACTTGCTTTACTGCGTAGGAGCCATCTCGTTGAGCCCTGAGGGGAGGCTGGTTCGAAATGACGTTTCTTGAAAGTCTCGGTTCCGATGATGCCAGATTCAAGACGTTAATATTCCATGATGGCATGAACCTTGTGCTTGCCGAGAAAACACAAGAGTCAAGCGATACCGATAGCAGAAACGGTGCCGGAAAGACGAGTATTATTCGCTTGCTCAGATACCTTCTGGGAGGAAAGCGCGACAGCTGGATTCAGTCATTGGCTAAGTACGTTGAGTCCCCATTCTGGGTTGATGTGGAGGGGAAATGTGGGCAGATACGCATAGAGAGGGAAGCGGGTAGTACCGCCGTCGTGATTGGTGATAGGACGTACAGCAGCGAAGAATGGAGACAAAGAAGCGGAACTCTTCTTCTCGGGTGGGATGAGGACCATGAAAAACCGACTGCCCAGCAGATATTCGCTCAGCTTCTGCGAACGGATTTTAGCTCTCCGGCGAAGATAAATCCGCATGAATCAGATCTCGAAACGGGGATTAGAGTTGCATATCTTCTAGGGTTGTCGGATGAAACTCTACAAAAGCCTCTGCAAGCGTCAAACTTCAAGAAGGACAAGAAAGCGCTGGCAAAAGCCATCCAACATGGAATCCTAGGAGACATGAGGTCTGAAAAGGCAGAATACGAATCCCAACTTTTCAGGCTCGAGGATGATCTCCAGAAAAAAAGAGCTGCTCTTGCAGAATTCAAAGTCGACGAGAGCTATGCCGAACACCAGAAAGCGGCTGATAGGCTCAGCGCTGAAATTGCCTCGCTCAATAACGAGAACGTTTCCTTAAGACATCGGAAGCGCGACTTAGCCAATGCGATGAGTGCGGAGACCGAAGCAAAACAGGATATTAAAGATACTCTTATGCGAGTAGCGCGCCTCTATGCCGAAGCAGGGGTCATTATGTCCGATGCGGCATTGAAACCATTCGAAGACGTTGTCGAGTTTCATAAATCGGTATCAGATAATAGGAGATTTTTTCTCAGGGACGAGCTTGATAAAGTATCAAGAGCTATTGAGGACAACTCCCGTAAAGTCAGAGACTTGGATAATGAAAGAAGCAGGATATTAAGGCTCCTTGATACGACGATGGCATTGGAAGCATTCACCGAGGCTCAGGAAGACTGTACAGCGATAGCGGCGAGAATAGAACGTCTGAAGGATACGCTGGCGGACTATGAGCGACTCGAGGATATGGATTCCTCGCTGAAGAAGATGGAGGTCGATGCAAAGGATGCAATGCGGCTTGGCCTAAAAGAGAATGGCGATTCGGTAAAACTGGCCACTCAGCTATATGCCAATCTCTGCTCAGAAATATATGCAGATCGCACGGGCAGCTTGCTATTAGAAGTGAACGATTCTGGAATCATGAAGGTGACGCCTAAGATTGATGGCGATGCATCAAAGGGAATCAATGAAGTATCAATATTTCTATTTGATATTACATGTGCCGTCGTTGGTCTCAAGAACGGGGCTATTCCAGGTATTCTCGTCCATGACAGTCAGTTATTTGACTCGATGGATGACAGACAACTTGCTTCATGCCTGAACATAGGTGCGCGGCTTTCAAAGCAATACGGTTTTCAATATATTGTGACTATGAATACCGATCGTCTAGAAGCTGCAGAGAAGAACGGCTTCGACCCTGCAGACTATCCCATCTCCACAGTCCTCAACGACAAAGGGGAGGCCGGCGGGTTATTCGGTTTCAGATTCAGCTGAGTTGACAATTGAGTGTTGGCAGGGTAGATAAATGATCGAAATAAACGCATAGGTATGTACCAAGCAAGCTGATGCTTGCGCCTTTGATGTGGCAACAATACTCTCGCACGAGCACCTCTCGCCGGGAAGGACCCGAAGGTTAACATCGACTAGTTACCTCCTTGTGGATATACTTCCAGCCTGTGCCCTAGTAGACGCTCTCACGTACACCTCTGTTGGGATAGAGGAGCTGCGGACATTCTCGTCCAAACTCCCCCTCGAACTTCGGCCAATGCAATGTTGCGCTCCTCCGTGGTGCCGAATGCCTCGCAGGCCGATTCCATCGACACATGCCGCGGCTTTGCTATCGTCCTCCTCGACATGCCCTGCTTTGATTGCAAAGCTGCATCACAAAGCTCTGACCATATCCTCGTTGAGCTCGGTCCCTCTCCACTTGAGCGCGTGGCGATTCCGATGCTACGGGTAGGAGATGTGATGTGGAAGACGTGAAATGGGCGTTACTTAGGGTGCACAATACTCACTCTTGCTCCAACATTTCCGACGATGCCCTAGCGAATCGTGTCTCAAATGTTGGCGTAAGTCCCGAATCGGTCTATAGTTTGCGAAACCAAGCGCGGGGCAACATATCAAGAGGACTGCGAAGAGAGTGCTTTACTTTATAGCGGTATCCAAAAACAAAAAGAATTGTGAGAGAACTTAAGAATGAGCGAGCATGCGCATAGGTTTACTTCGCTCCGAGCCGATTACCTACAAGAGGGACCCGTGCTCGGAGGGCCATCCCAAGCTTCGGTGCATTTGAACTGCGATGGCATTGACTATGAGCTTGCTGTTGAGCAACCCTGCAAAAGAAGAACGATTACTGTCAAGGCGGAACATGCGGTTGACTGGAACTGTATCCAAAAGCCCCTCTACATTCTTGAGCGCCTCTTGATGATATTCGATGGTGCATTCGTCAATCTGGAGGACATCTCATTTTTGGGGTCACCCGATGGTGACAATGGAAAAGCAGAGAAAGTGCAGGTGCTCGCAAAGCGCTTGAGCTACTTCAGGACGGACAGTCGCTTCACAATTCATGACAAACTCGTCGAATACCAGGATGTTCTCAACGATGGACTCATGAGAAAGTGGGTGAGCCTCCTCGACGAGCTTGACATTACAAATCAGGTTTACCTCTATATGTTGGCGGATTCCGGGATGCCCGTTGATTTGCGTCTTGCCTTTCTCGTAGAGTTGGCTGAGCCAATGGTTGAGATAGTTAACAAGGAAAAGGGCATTTATCCCTCTCTGCATCCTGGAGAGAGGGGCACGAATTTGAAACAATGCCTGAATGCATTGATCAACACCTATGGTGATGTCATCTTTGGCAGAGAACAATCGAACCATGAGTATGATGATCTTCTCTCTGCTCTTGTTAACGGCAGAGTTCGAGTCATGCACATTAAGGCAAGTATGCCTGCCAGTAAGTACTTCGATGGTATGCATAGCGTGTACTACATGCGGAAAATGAGTCTGTTGTATCGCTCCGTGTTACTAGACTTGCTAGGAATTCCTCGCGATTCGTATCAGCCGAAATTGACGAGGCGCGTTTCGACCTTGGATGCACACTTTCAAGAAATAAAGGTGATTGGCTAGAGTCTAATTGCGGACCTAACGGCTACGGCCGGTCGTGGGTGGGGAGTGGGGAATGCGGACGGGAGGTTGTCGTTACGTCCTACGGCCGTGCGAGAACGGCATCATCCCAAACCTGATACCCTGCATATCCAACGTGGCCTCCATATTGTCCACGAACTCGAAGCTGTGTCGTTTGGTCTGCGCGACGATGAGGCGCGGCTCGAGCTGCACGTCGATTGACAGCTCAGCTTGTGCCCTTCTCCGCGTAGGATTCAACGATTTTGCCAAGCCCGGGTCGATGCAGGCTTATCCTGTTCCGTGTTTTGTCAAGACGATTTGAGCGCAGTTGACTCCTAGGTTAGCGAATACAGGGAGGAGCGTGCTCATGCTGGTGACCACCGTGCTCAAGTACGTCGGCTAGAGCGTATGGGGGTCGTGGCACTACCTGGACGTGTTGCCACTAGATAAGTAGAGCTATACCGGACGGGTCGCACACCTGTTAGAAAGTGTGCAAGAAGCTTGACGGCACCAGTGCGAATCGTGCGGCTTGGTTGATCCTCTGAAGCTATCAGTAGGCGCTTTGGCGATGGTAATGTCTGGCAAAAGGCGCAGGAATCCCGGTCGCTAGTTATTTGCAAACGGTTACAGCAATATGCGAATGGACCTCTTTAAAGTATGCTTGGACCACATGAAAGAAGCCTATATATTAGGAGGGCACGTAGGCCTGCTCCCAAATTTCATGTGCATTTCCATGCGTGGGGCAGAAAGGAAGCTCAAATGCGAATGAGAACGAAAAGAGGCTAAGCCTTGCCATGAGCGCGGTGCTTGTGTTTGGTACCTGCGTTCCCGTGGAAGGCGTGCGGGCGCTGGCTGACGACGGCGCCGCGCAGTCTGTGGCCTCTCAGGGCGAGTCCCCTCTCAACCAGAGGGGGGACAGGGAGGCTCCGACTCCAATGGCGCCTCCTCGCAAGACAGCGCCTCCGCGGGCGAGAAGGACCAGGACGTCCCGGCCTCGAAGTCTGTGTCGCGGAAGGACTCTGGCACTTCTCCGCCTGCGCAAGGCGACAAGCCTTCGGCAGCCCCTGCGGCCGCCCAGGCCAAAAAGACGGCCGCGGCAAACGCCAGTGCCGCCCCCGCATCGCTGGTTGCTGTGTATGTGGACGGCACCAACGGAAATGACGCAAACGACGGCTCCTCGTTTGACGGCAAGGCGGTTAAGACGCTTGCCAAGGCGCTGCAGATCCAGGCGGCCAACAAGTCCGTCGACACGATCTACGTTAAGGGCAGCCTTTCGCTTTCCGCTACGGCTAGCATCCCCTCTGGCGCGACGCTCTCCGTCGCCTCCGAGGGAGCCACCATCAGCGGCAGCGGCAACAGCATCGACGGCATCGTCCTCAAGAGCGGATCCACCCTCACCGGCGCGGGGAAGCTCACGATGACGGGCTTCAAGACGGCGCTCACGTCCGAGAAGGGCTCCACGATTACCGACGGCACGTACGTGCTCAAGGACAACGCCGGAAAGAGCGGCGCCCTCTTTGGCGCGCAGGCCAGCGGCTCCATCGTCTTTGGGGAGAACTGCCTTGTCGAGACCTCAGCCAAGAGCAACGCGGACAACGGCGCCGGCCAGACGGGCAAGAACTTCGTTGTGACGGGCGGCTCTTACCTCGTGAAGTATGCCACAGGCTACAACAGCAGCTACGGCAGCACCTTCTCCAAGGACAGCGTGTTCAAGAAGAACCCCGACGTGTTCGCCATCTCCACCGACAAGGGCGGGGCGAGGTTGCCACCGTCAAGAGCAGCCCGAAGGTTTCTGACAAGAAGACCCTCGACGGGCTCCTCAAGTCGCTGAGCGACAACCTGCGCTTCTCGTTCGTCGCAACCTTTACGGCGCCAGACGGCGTGTCGCTTCCGGCCGACCTCGACGCGAGCAAGGTGACGATGCACGGCTTTGGCGACGGCTTCAAGGTGAGCGAGTCAAGGTGAGCGGGAAGACCGTCAGCGTGACGTTTGCCCTAAGCGACCCTGTTGCCATAAAGACCTATTCCGACCTGGAGAAAATCGTGGACGCCGCCGGTGACGGCGATGGCTGGATGAGGCTCACCGTGCCCGGCGTCGTACTCGATAAGGATGCGGAGATTGGCGCCCATCACACCATCGTGGGCATGGTAGACGCCTCCTTTGGCGCCACCGCGGAGTCCGAGGCGGGCACGCACAAGGTGTTCAGCTTCGCGTGGAAGGGCGTGCAGCTGGCTGATGGCAAGGATGCCGTCGCGACCGATGACGAGGTCATCCAGCTGACGGTCAAGCCGGTGAAGAGCGCCGAGCCCAATCCCTCGAACCCGACCCCCACGAAGCCGATCCCCTCGAACCCGAGCCCCACGAAGCCGAACACCGCGAAGCCGAGCACCGGCGACGCGGAGAAGTTCTTCTCGTCCCGAATTAATGTCCACTCGATGTGTCACAGTCTAGGGGGACAGTTGGCAATGGCGCGTGCGCCGACTTTGTGGGCGCGAAGGGGACGAGACCATGGCGGGTTCCGATGGGTTTGGAAGCTTGTCCGCGGCGGCGAGGTCGCTGTGGGGCAAGTCGGACTACGGCGAGGGGGAGTGCTGGCTCCCGCTGTACGTGCACATGGCCGATGCCGCCGGTGTGGCCGGCAGGCTGTGGGATCGATGGCTGCCCAAGGCAACACGGGGGATCGTTGCCAGGGCGGTTGGCGGGGCTGATGATGGGAACGATGCATTGGCCAGGACCCTGCTTGTGTTTCTCGCGGGCGTGCACGACGTTGGAAAGGCGACACCGGTGTTCCAGGCGAAGGGCGTGCCGTTTGGCATGGGCGACGCTCGGGGAATTGCCTGGAAGCCAGAGCGCGCGGGGTTCGTGCTGAATCGCGACCTGGTGGGGAAGCGCGAGCCAACTCATCCGATTGCCGGCGAGCTGATACTGGAGAGGTACTCTGGCCGGTATGCCGCATCGCCTTGCGGCGCGTCCGCAAGGCGATCGCTCCCCAGCATCGTTGGTGCTCATCACGGCAACTTTCCCACGCGGTCTCGCCTGCATGACGGTGGTCTTGACCTGCGTGCGCTGGGCTGGGGCGGAGAAGGGCACGACGTTTGGGAGGCGGCCCAGGACGAGCTCGTGGGCTATGCCGCACGGCTTGCGGGAATCGACGACGAGCGTCTGGGCACCCTTGCACGGCTCCCGCTTGACGTTGCGGTGGAGAGCCTGCTTACGGGCATGGTGATCGTAAGCGACTGGCTTGCGAGCGACTGCGACCTGTTCCCGCTGCTCGACCTCTATGGCGCCGATGGCGACATGGGCGCCGCGGCGCTGCGCAGCCGGCTCGACCGCGCCTGGTCGAAGGCTCATATCCCGGCGCCATGGTCTGAGCCAAGGCCTTGCGTGGAGCCGTTTGGGGAGTTCTTCTCGCATAGGTTTGGGCTGCCGGGTGGCGCCGAGCCGCGACCCATTCAGAGGGCTGCCGAGCAGGTTGCGTGGGACGCAAAGGATCCTGGGCTCATGGTGATCGAGGCGCCCATGGGCGAAGGCAAGACGGAGGCGGCGTTGGCTGCCGCGGAGCTTCTGGCGTGCCGTCGGGGGCTGGGGGGCGTCTGCGTGGCGCTGCCGACGATGGCGACGACGGACGCGATGTTCGCGCGCGTGCGGGACTGGCTTGACAGGCTTCCGCGCGATGGGAACGTGGAGGAGAAGGACATCTATCTTGCGCACGGCAAGGCTGGCCTGAACGAGGAGTTCCAGGGGCTTGTGAGGGAGTCTAGGCGGCATCGGAGCCTTGTGGGCAACGGACGCGAGGGCGACGCGGGGGAGTTTGCGTCCGAGAGCGCGACGGTCTCCGCATGGATGTACGGCCGGAAGAAGGGCATGCTGTCGAACTTTGTGGTGTGCACCGTTGACCAGGTGCTGATGGGCGCTCTGCACATGAGGCACCTCTCCCTGAGGCAGCTTGCGCTGGCGAACAAGGTCGTGGTGATCGACGAGTGCCACGCGTACGACCTGTACATGAGACAGTACCTTGGCGTGCTTCTGCAATGGCTGGGCTATTGGAGGGTCCCGACGATACTGCTTTCCGCGACATTGCCGGATGGGCAGCGGGGGAGCATGGTGGAGGCTTACCTGTCTGGACGAAGGCTGTCCGAGGGAACGTCGACTCCTGTTGCGGAAAGGCGACATCGTGCAAAGAAGCTACCCGCCTACCTTAGGAAGAAGCAACAGGAAGATGCGCCGGCCAATGCGGCGATGCCGACTGGGGCAACAGCTCCCGTTGTGGGGACCCAGGTTCTGGAGCAGTCCCCGGACATAGACTTCGACCTGCTTGTGACCGACGTTGCGCCCGTCGACCTGCTGCTTCAGCGACTTGGCAGGACGCATCGCCACAAGAGGGGTGAGGGGGAGTGCGAGCGGCGTTATTGTAGACGTGAACGCAGGGGATTAAGTGAGACGCTGCAGTGTAACGAGTAATTCTGTGTGCATAAACTGCTTAGATGCACAAATCCTTGCAAGCTTACTCAAAATCTGCCTGGGGAGGAAGGCGCTTGTGCGTAAGAATAAATCTCAAGGAGAGCGGCGCTGTATTGCTCATCTGCGTGAGGACGGGACGGAAGAGCTTGTTGAAACACATTTGATGGAAGTTGCAAGTCTTGCTGCCAAGTTCTCTAAAGAGTATGGTGCTGAGCAATCGGGACGTGCAGTTGGCTTGATTCATGACATAGGCAAGTTTTCAAGTGAATTCCAGCGAAGAATCCGGGACGATGGGCCCAAGGTTGATCATTCAACAGCTGGCGCATACGAGCTGGTTAAAAATGATGCTTCGTGGCTGGCTTATTGTGCAGCGGGTCACCATGGCGGACTTCTCGACTGGCGCTCGCCCACAAGCGATGCAACTTTGTACAGCAGACTCAGGAAAGCTGCTTTGGGGAAAATTCCCGATTACCATTCGCATGCGAGCAATATAGTCCTGCATGAGCTTCCTTCATTGGCATCGCTCCAAAGCGAGCTACTCAACAAGGCTCAAAACTGTCCAAAGCAGACTGTTCACGGTATTAACGAGTCGCTTCAAAGGTCGTTTACCGTTTCCTTCTTTATCCGGATGTGCTTCAGTAGCTTAGTCGACGCGGATTTCCTTTGCACGGAAGAATTTATGCAAGGTCGGCCTCGAGAGGCGGTTCCGACTGACGACATTCAGGCGTTGCGAGATCGTTTTGAGCGGAAGGTTCAATCCTTCTATCCACCCAAGGGAATGCTCAATGAATTGAGGTGCGGCGTTTCGGATGATTGCCGCAATGCCGGGATAACCATGGAACCGGGTGTTTTCTCGTTAACGGTGCCAACCGGAGGTGGAAAAACGTTGGCATCATTGCGTTTCGCTCTGCAGCATGCATGTCATAACGGTATGAACCGAATCATCTTTGCCGAGCCATATACCGCGATTATTGAACAAACCTCTGCAAAATTTCGGGAGTACCTCGACAGTGGCTCGACCGAGAACATTCTCGAGCACCACTCTAACTTCAACTTCGATGCACTGGATGATGACCCCCTAAGAAAAAATCTACGGCTGGCCTCTGAGAACTGGGACATGCCAATAGTAGTTACGACAAACGTGCAGCTATTCGAGTCCCTCTATGCAAGCGGTACGTCTCGGTGTCGAAAGCTCCACAACATAGCCAATAGCGTCATCATTTTGGATGAAGCTCAGGCAATCCCCCTGGAAAACGTGGATGCTTGCATTCGAGTTTTGGTTGAATTGGTGAACAACTATCACTGCTCTATAGTGCTCTGCACGGCAACGCAGCCTGCTTTTGATGAGCAATTTGCTCAATACGGGCTTACGGTCAAAGAAATAGCCAAGAATCGCGATGAGCTCTTTGTAAGTTTAGGAAGGGTAACATACAAGAATCTCGGATGCCTCTCGGACGATAGCCTGATGTCTCGCCTTTCGACGACTGAGCAAGTCCTCTGCGTTGTAAACAGCAGAGCTCAGGCGAAAAACATTGCTAATGGCTTAATGGGACGCTGTGACCAGGAAAGTGTATTCCACCTCTCTACTCTTATGTATCCCGTGCATCGCCAGCGAATGCTGAAGCGTATTAACGAAAGGCTTTCAACCGGTCTTCCGTGCAGGGTGGTGTCTACTAGTTTGATTGAGGCGGGCGTCGACCTTGACTTTCCCGTGGTGTACCGCAGTCTTGCCGGACTCGATTCTATTGTTCAAGCTGCGGGCCGTTGCAATCGCGAGGGAAAACGACCTTCCAAGTCTAGTTTGGTGTACGTATTTACTTCAGGTGCCAACCCAGATACTGGGCAGCTGTATCGTTTACCTGAAGATGTGAAGAAGCGTGCGGGGATTACCTCGTCTACGGTTTCCGTCTCCAAAGATGGTTCTGTGGACTACGGCTCCCTGGAGAACATCAGGCGGTATTTTCTCAACTTGGAGAGCGTATATAGATCCGCACTTCATTACGAACGCAATGCTCTGGAAGATTTAAGCGTAGGGATAAACATAAAGAATAATTTCGGTCCAAACGGAAATGCCGCTGCTTGCTGCGCCATTCAATTTGACTCTGCCGAGAAGGACTTTAAGTTCATAGACGATAAGTCAACATCGGTAATAGTTCCTGATGGTGACATCGAAGATGAAGTCTTCAGAGTGAAGAATGGGATTGCTTCTCGAAGAGATCTGCGCCGTATTAGCAGGTATTCAGTTTCGGTGTATCAACATACGCTCGAAACGCTCGTGCAGGCGGGCAAGGTCGAACAGTCAAATGGCACGTATATCCTATCTAGCATGCAGTGGTACTCGGATAAGACAGGTCTCGATTGTGGTGATCAACAGGGAGAGGGCATGTTCTGGTGACTTACCTTGGTCGGGATGAATCACCAGAACATAAACCAACATATTTCAATCCACGCATCAACGAGAAATGCTTCCATGACGCGACACCACAAACTATAAGGCATTTCCTTTGATTGCTCACGTTCACATTCGATTCAGTACCATATGCCTAACATAAACTAACATGAAGTAGAAATGCTATAATGCTTCTAAGTACAGAAAGAGCAACGAAGGGAGGTACGCAAATGTCCTTTGGATTCAAGCTCGATGTCTGGGGAGACTATGCTCTCTTCACCCGTCCCGAAATGTCGGTGGAGAGGGTTACATACGATGTCCCGACCCCAAGTGCTGCTCGTGGTTTGGTTGAGAGCATCTACTGGCACCCAGGCATGCGTGTGGTAATCGACAAGATTCATGTCTTGAATCCGATTAAGTTCACCAGCGTTCGACGAAATGAGGTGAAAAGTAAGGCGGATGCTTCAGGAATGAAAAAAGCTGTAACCGACACGCTTAAGCTTAGTAGTATTGAGTTGCCTTCTATTAATGCAAAGAATGACATACTGCAGCGAGCGTCTCTCATATTGATGGATGTTCGCTATGTGATTGAGTTTCACTTTGAGATGACCGTAAAGGCATCAGAAAGCGATAGCCCTGCCAAGTTTGCCGAGATATTCAGAAGAAGAATCACGCGAGGTCAGTTTTATTCGCAACCATATCTTGGCTGCCGTGAGTTCCCTGCAAACTTTAAAGCATGGCCAGACGACAAGCCAGTTGAAGGCTACTACACCGGAAGGAATCCAACAGATCGAGATTTGGGGTTCATGCTCTACGACATGGACTATAGCGACCACCAGAACATTGTGCCGATGTTTTATCGTCCGCACATGGTCAATGGAGTAATCGATGTTGCAGAGAGCGAGGTGTATCGGTAATGCTTCTATCTGAGCTCAACGACTACTACAACCAAGTTCTCCAAACTCATCCCGATGAAATCGCTCATCCTGGCTGGGGAATCTGCAAAGTGGGCGCACTTCTGATTCTTAATCCAGACGGAGAAATTCGTTCGATTGTGTCTACAGGGGATACGCATGGTGTCAGCATGGTTGTTCCCGAGCATCAAACTCGCAGCTCAGGAATTAAACCGTTCTTTCTCTGTGATACTTCTAGTTATCTCCTTGGGGCCGATGATAAGGATAAGCCGGATCGAGCTCTGCAAGCGTTCAGCAGCTCAAAAGAGCTTCACCTAGAGGTTCTTAATGGGGTGAATTCTCCTGCCGCTAATGCGATAAAGAAGTTTTATCGAAGCTGGGATCCCATGAAGGCGCGCGATAATGTAGCACTTTCTGGTCCAGAGGCATCCGGGCTTGTTTTTTCAGGACGATTTCTACTCTTTGGTGTGTCAATTGATGGCTTGTTAGTGCAGCCCATCACAGATGAGGCGATTCAATCTGCCTGGTCAAACTATTACAGCAAACCACAGCAAGGCGATAAGGTTATGCGTTGTCTGGTAACGGGGAAAAAGAAACCCATCGCTGTACTCCACCCATCAATTAAAGGTGTTAAGAATGCCCAGTCCTCTGGAGCTCAGTTGGTCAGCTTCAATGTCTCGGCCGGAGAAAGCTATGGGCATCAGAATGAGCAGGGCCTTAATGCGCCAGTTAGTAAAGAGGCGGCACAGGCGTATGGAACTGCCCTGAACTATCTGCTTGCCAGCCCCATTCACCATGCATATTTTGGAGATATGACAATTGCTTACTGGTCGCGTGAAAGCGATGACTGCAATTCATTATTCTTCAGCCAGTTGATGCTCCTACAGTCTGGAAGTGATTCTGAACAAAAGCGCTTAGACGGCATCGTAAAGTCGGTGGTTTCGGGCAGGAGCTTAGATGAATTTGGGCTTCAGCTTGACTCTCCCTTCTTCATTGTGGGGCTTGCACCGAATGCAGCTCGTATATCGGTTCGGTTCTTCTTATCAAGTACATTCGGACAGTTTGTAGAGAACATTGCGGAGCACTACGATCGTATAAAAATCGTGCATGCGCCCACAGCGAAGGAATTTATTTCTCCCTATGCGCTGCTACATGCTGTTGAGAATCCCGGCTCAAAGAAGCCCGCTTACGAGTCGGTGTTCTGTGCTCCTCTCATGCGCTCAATCCTCAACAACACTCGATATCCCGAAGGAATGTATCAATCGATAATTGAGCGCATTCGGGCGAGCCAAAACGACGAAGAGAAACCGACGAAAAAAGTCACCAGGACCAGGGCTGCGTTCATTCGTGCCTATCTACTGAAAAACGTTGGGTTAAGCCGAGAGGAGATTACCGTGACGGAAAACGAAAATACATCAAGTATTTCCTATAACCTTGGAAGGCTCTTTGCCATTCTTGAGTCATTGCAATATCAGGCGAATGGTTCATCGAACCTTGCCAATCGATATATGAACTCTGCCAGCGTAACGCCCGAGCTTGTATATCCCATTCTGCTTCGTCTTGCGAATGCACATCTCAATAAGGTTGGACACGACAAGCCTGGTTTGGCCAGCTGGTACAAGAACCAAATAGCTGGACTCATTGGTGCTGAGCGTGTAGAGCGCTTCCCCAAACGCTTGAATCTTACCGAGCAAGGCGAGTTTTTCCTTGGCTACTACGAGCAATATGCCAGCAAGAACACCGAGAAGAAGGAGAAGTAACATGTCTGAGCCGATCAAGAACCGCTATGATTTCGTTCTTTATTTCGATGTTATGAATGGTAATCCGAATGGAGACCCGGATGCCGGAAACCTTCCTCGCGTTGACCCCGAGACTGGCTTGGGGCTGGTTACAGACGTCTGTCTGAAGCGGAAGATTCGCAATTACGTCGATACGCTCAAAGAAGGTGCTCCCGGCTACGATATCTATATCAAGCGTGGGGAGACACTCAATCAGAAAGATTCCCACGCCTTCGAAAAGCTGGGAATTGATGCGAACAATATCAAGAAGCTAAAAAAGAGTGATCCTGAGCTCGACAACAAAATTCGTGACTGCATGTGCAAGACCTACTTCGACGTTCGAACCTTCGGTGCGGTAATGACCACCTTCGTAAAGAACAACCTAAACTGCGGCCAGGTCCGTGGGCCAGTCCAGCTCACTTTTGCACGCAGTGTTGACCCCATCGTTCAGCAGGAGGTCACTATTACGCGCATGGCCCTTACCACCGAAGCGGATGCCGAGAACAAGAACAACGGCATGGGTCGCAAGAGTATCATTCCGTATGCTCTTTACCGGTGCGAGGGATTTATCTCTGCAAATCTTGCCCAGAAAACCACTGGTTTCTCGAACGATGATTTGGAACTGCTTTGGGACGCAATTATTAATATGTTCGAGGACGATCGATCGGCTGCACGTGGCATGATGGCAGTTCGCTCGCTAATCGCATTCAAGCACGACTCTATCCTTGGCAATGCGCCGGCCTACCAGCTATTCGATGCCGTGTCTACAAAGAAACGCGAGGGGGTTGACAGTCCTCGCTCATTTACGGACTATGAGCCGATTTCTGTTGACCAAAGCAAAATTCCGGAGGGCGTAGAGGTACTTCAACTTTGGCCTCGTGTCTAGATGAGTATATGCCATGTACAGCGAAGATGACTTCCTGATGCTTTCGGGCATACAACACTTCTGCTTCTGCCGTCGTCAGTGGGGTCTCATTCACATCGCTGGGGAATGGAAAGAAAACGTTCTGACCGTGGATGGCAATATCATGCACAAGCGTGCCCATGACCAGTCTATTCGAGAGCATCGAGGGGATACCATCGTCGTGCGCGGTCTCACGGTGCATTCTTCGACTATGGGCGTGGTTGGGCAGTGCGATGTGGTGGAGTTTCATAGGTCAAAACAAGGCCATCCTCTCTACGGGGAGGATGGCCTTTGGACCGAAACCCCTGTTGAATATAAGCGTGGTCACTCGAAAACAAGTGATGCCGATCGTCTGCAGCTTGTAGCTCAGGCCATATGCTTAGAAGAAATGTGCGCGTCTAATATTCCCTATGCTTATCTCTATTACGGTGAAACAAGATCACGGGAGAAAGTGGACATGACCGATGACTTGCGCAGCACTGTAAGGAAGAGCTTTGCCGAGATGCATAGCTTGTACGACAAGCATTGGATTCCAAAAGCTAAGTTTGGCAAGGCCTGCAAGTCGTGCTCACTCTTTGACATCTGCATGCCTAAGACCCGAGACGTGAAAACCTACATGGATGAGATGCTGAAGGGGTCGATATGAGACGCCTGGGCAATACGTTATATATCCTGTCTGACGACCTTTTCCTAACCGTTGATAACGAGAATGTCGTTGCGAAACGCTCTGGGGAGGTAGTGGGTCGCGTACCGTTGCATACCCTAACGAACATCTATTCGTTTTCATATATGGGTGCAAGCCCAGCACTCATGGGAAAGTGCGCCGAAGAAGGCATTGAACTTGCTTTCTTTACTCCGCGCGGAAAGTTTTTGGCAGATGTTGCAGGAATGCCGAAGGGCAATGTTCTACTGCGGCATGCGCAAAGCCTTATGACTGTGAACGAAAAGCGTGTGCTGGAGATTTCAAAGCACTTCATCATGGGGAAGGTCTTCAATTCAAAGTGGGTGCTCGAAAGATGCATACGTGATCACGGCGTAAGGGTGGATACTGACTCGCTCCAACGGATATCGCAGCATTTAAGCGAATCTTTGAAGTCCATAGAGAATTGCACTTCTATCGATACACTGCGGGGTATCGAAGGAGATGCCGCGGCGGAGTACTTCTCGGTGTTTAGCGAACTTATTTTGAATGCCGATGATGCCTTTATCTTCAACGGCAGAAACAAACGTCCTCCACTCGACCCAGTTAATGCGATGCTTTCCCTTTTCTATACCGTGCTTGCTTTGGACTGCGGATCAGCATTAAGGGGCGCGGGCTTGGATCCTTATATTGGGTTCATGCACACTGATAGGCCAGGAAGGAGGTCATTGGCTCTGGACTGTATGGAAGAGCTTCGACCTGTTATGGTCGATCGCTTTGTGGTCACATGCATCAATAACCGCACGGTAAAGGCTAGGCATTTTGAGAAGCACGAGGAAGGTGAAGTAACTCTTACCGATGAGGGGCGAAAGCTGCTATTTAATGCCTGGCAATCCAAGAAGCGGGAGACCATTACTCATCCATATTTACGCGAGAAGATGCCATGGGGCCTTGTACCGGTAGTGCAAGCTCAGCTTGTTGCCCAGTACATTCGGGGAGATATTGACGGCTATCCACCTTTCCTGTGGAAGTAGGGGGTGCCTTATGTTGGTGGTCATTGCATACGATGTGGATACAACAACCAGTGCTGGACAAAAGCGGCTCCGAAAAGTAGCCAGAATCTGTGTAGCGTATGGACAGCGTGTTCAAAATTCCGTCTTTGAGTGTGATATAGATGCGGCCACTCTGGCCGAACTCAGGAACGAACTGATAAAGGTTATAGATGAAAGTGTGGACAGCTTGAGGTTCTATAACCTGGGCGATAACTACAAGAACCGGATCACTCAAGTGGGCGCCAAGAAAAGTTATGACCCAGAGGGCTTCCTTGCGCTGTAGGCGGCATCCATGAGGTGCGAACCTTGGGCAATCAGGGTTCACACGACTCCTTCGCACCTTGAAAGCCGTATATTTATATGAGAGAGAAGCTTTTTTCGGATGTGACGAGACTTCTTTTGTATTGCGATACAACATATAGTGCATTGGATTTCAATTGCACAATATGTTGCGGTCGCCCCTCGTATGAGGGGCGTGGATTGAAATGCGTCCTTGGACATCTCTGCCGTCCTGTCGTGAGGTCGCCCCTCGTATGAGGGGCGTGGATTGAAATCTGACCCACTCGAAGCCGCCAAAGCAGGCATTGAGTCGCCCCTCGTATGAGGGGCGTGGATTGAAATTTTAGTACTTGTACTTGTTAATGTACTTGTTACGTCGCCCCTCGTATGAGGGGCGTGGATTGAAATAAGAGCAACGGAGAAGGTAGAAAGACTCAGGTATGTCGCCCCTCGTATGAGGGGCGTGGATTGAAATTTGGTCAGGTTCGCGCTGAGGTTGCCAGTGTAGGTCGTCGCCCCTCGTATGAGGGGCGTGGATTGAAATACCAAGGACGAGGACAGGAAGCGTCGCGAGAACGGTCGCCCCTCGTATGAGGGGCGTGGATTGAAATCTACAAGCGGACCGACAGACCACCAGCCGCCTCCGTCGCCCCTCGTATGAGGGGCGTGGATTGAAATCTTTAGAATCGCCCTGCGTTCAGGGCCTCCTGCATGTCGCCCCTCGTATGAGGGGCGTGGATTGAAATATCACGAGCGCGGTCGCTTGTATGCCCGTGCGGCTGTCGCCCCTCGTATGAGGGGCGTGGATTGAAATGAGCTTGACGGATGCAGGGGCACTTTGTACAAGCGTCGCCCCTCGTATGAGGGGCGTGGATTGAAATTCGATGCGCAGCTTGTGTCCTGCCTTGCGCACCTGGTCGCCCCTCGTATGAGGGGCGTGGATTGAAATATGACGGTTCGCGACCTCGCGACAATCGCGGGTAGTCGCCCCTCGTATGAGGGGCGTGGATTGAAATTGCTCGAATGGCGAGAAGGGGGAGGACTAGCGATGGTCGCCCCTCGTATGAGGGGCGTGGATTGAAATGCGTTCGTCGCCTACGTCACGAGAGCGCAGGTCGTCGCCCCTCGTATGAGGGGCGTGGATTGAAATCAGCCGTGCTTTGTCAGGTTGGCGCTGAGGTTGCCGTCGCCCCTCGTATGAGGGGCGTGGATTGAAATATTGAGTTGGGAGAGGACAACGGGCCGCTCGTGCGTCGCCCCTCGTATGAGGGGCGTGGATTGAAATATTACAAAATGTAATGAGAAAATCCCCCGCCCTGTCGCCCCTCGTATGAGGGGCGTGGATTGAAATAGGTCGCCCTTGCCTAGGCACACCAGGTGGTTCGTGTCGCCCCTCGTATGAGGGGCGTGGATTGAAATTTCGACCACTCCGCGTTGGAGAGGTTCACGGCGCGCGTGTCGCCCCTCGTATGAGGGGCGTGGATTGAAATACGTCTCGGTCGTAGAACCCGAAGGACCAACCCAGTCGCCCCTCGTATGAGGGGCGTGGATTGAAATTGTGCTGCGTGATACTGAAGCTGCCCGTGTGATTGGTCGCCCCTCGTATGAGGGGCGTGGATTGAAATGCGTCCAGCACCTCGAAGGCGCTGCCGGACTGAGTCGCCCCTCGTATGAGGGGCGTGGATTGAAATTCGAAGGGCGCGTCGGGGAAGTACCGCAACGCCGCAGTCGCCCCTCGTATGAGGGGCGTGGATTGAAATAGCGTCCGGAGCAGGCTACCGTCCCTCAGCGTGGTCGCCCCTCGTATGAGGGGCGTGGATTGAAATGTGATGGCGTCGCCGACGTTGCCCCACGCGGCCGTCGCCCCTCGTATGAGGGGCGTGGATTGAAATAAGACGCCCGAGTACAAGATGAAGAAGAAGCTCATGTCGCCCCTCGTATGAGGGGCGTGGATTGAAATGCCACAGAGAGAAAGACCGAGTACATGACGGAGGTCGCCCCTCGTATGAGGGGCGTGGATTGAAATAGCTCGTGGTCGCGCCAGTCCACATCGGAGCAGTCGTCGCCCCTCGTATGAGGGGCGTGGATTGAAATTCCGTCATGGCGTCATCCGCCGCGATGCTGGCCGCGTCGCCCCTCGTATGAGGGGCGTGGATTGAAATACGAGCGCGAAGTCGTTCCAAGGCGGAGACGAGAGTCGCCCCTCGTATGAGGGGCGTGGATTGAAATTCGCGTCGCAGCTGCCGACCATCGCGTCGTACGGGTCGCCCCTCGTATGAGGGGCGTGGATTGAAATGCATCTGTATCGCCACTTGTCGCACCTCCCGTTTCGTCGCCCCTCGTATGAGGGGCGTGGATTGAAATACGCCGAAGCGGTTTGACGCGCTCCTCGCGCCGCGTCGCCCCTCGTATGAGGGGCGTGGATTGAAATGTCGGCGGCATCGCGGACTGGATCAAGAGCCACAAGTCGCCCCTCGTATGAGGGGCGTGGATTGAAATATGCGCTTCAGCGAGGAGTCCAGCGACCCGACGCTCGTCGCCCCTCGTATGAGGGGCGTGGATTGAAATCTCCGCAAGGGCCTGCGCGTGGCGGTGAGCGGGCGGTCGCCCCTCGTATGAGGGGCGTGGATTGAAATTTCCATCGGTGGCAAAAGATGATTAACGCTGGAAAGTCGCCCCTCGTATGAGGGGCGTGGATTGAAATTGTGGCTCGCGTCCATCCCGCAGTGGGCGTACTGTCGCCCCTCGTATGAGGGGCGTGGATTGAAATACTTTTATGCTCCTTAGATGTCGTTCACCACGAGGCGCACGGCGTCAGGGCGCGCGTAGTGGCCGATGGGGTCGAACTCCCACCGGCTTGCGGCAACCTGCTGCATGTCGAGCGTTGCGTACAGGATGCCATCGGTGTCCCACAGGGGCTCGGCGCCGGGGACGTAGTGGCCGGCCGGGTCCACCACGCAGCTGCCGCCGCGGTAGACCACCTCTGGCAGTCGGCTGACTTCGTCCGTGGCGCGCAGGTCCGCCGGGTAGTCGTCGCGCACGATGTACGGGGCACAGTTCACCACGTAGCAGCGGCCCTCGATTGCGATGTGCTGCACCGTGGCCTGCCACTCCGGGTTGCCGTTGGTGTTGGGCGCGAGGTAGATGCTGACGCCCTTCTGGTACAGTGCCGCGCGTGCGAGCGGCATGAAGTTCTCCCAGCAGATGAGCGTGCCCATGGGACCCCACGGCGTCTGGCTCACGGGGAAGAAGTGGTCCTGCGCGTCGCCCCACACCAGGCGCTCCGCCCCGGTGGGCTTGAGCTTGCGGTGCAACGCGTCGAGGCGCCCCTCGGGCGAGAAGATCATGTTGCTGTTATAGAGGGTGCCGGACGTGGCATCGCGCTCTGACACGCCGACGCTCACCCACGCCCCCGTGCGTCTGGCGGCGTCCGCGAGCGCCTGGCACTCCGGGCCGCCGACGACCACGGAGCTGTCGTAGTAGCGCTTCCAGAGCTCGCGGCTGCCGGGCTCGCGCGCACCGACGACGAAGCCAAACGTGAGGCCGTGCGGGTAGCCGGGAATGAGCAGCTCGGGCAGGACGACGAGGTCGCTTGGGCGCTCCTGGGCGACGCGCTCGATGGCGTCGATTGCGCCGGCGAGGCAGGCGTCGCGATCGAACGGGCGCGGGCGCGACTGGACGATGGCGATCTTGCAGGTGTCTTGCAGGTCTTTCATGCGGGCTCCTTTGCGGGTGGTGGGTTGTGGACTTGCCGGGCGCGGGGCCGGTGGCGCGCGAGGCCGGCGTTCGGCGGTGCTGGCCGGCGGTGCTATACGAGCGAGAGAAGCACGTATGCCGCGACGCCGGCGACGCAGCACCACAGCATGGAGCGCGTGCGCCACGCCACGAGCACGACGATGCCGGCGGCGGCTATGGGCATGAGGCCGTGCCAGACGCCCGCATCGAACATGGTGGGGGAGAGCAGGTCGTTTGCGACGAGCGCGGCGAATGCCGCCGGCGGGATGTAGCCGAGGGCCTCCGTCACGCGCGGCGAGAGCGGACGCCCTCTGAGCGCGAGCGCCGGAAGCACACGGCACGCCAGGATGAACGCGAACGAGGACAGCCACAGGATCAGGAACTGGGATTGGGTCATCGGGGACCGTCCTTCTCGCCCGTGGGCGCATTCGCCGCGGCTGCGGGGCGTTCGTGGTTGAGCTCGTGGCGGTTATGGCGCCCGCGGCGCGCGTGGGGGAGCGCGCCTGCGGCGAGGCCGGCCGCGACTCCTAAGAGTGCTGCGACAGGCACGGCGACTCCGGCGGCTCCCGCCCACTTGCACGCGGCGACCGTGAGCGCTGCCGCCGCTGCCGCCGCGGCCGTGGGACGGGTGTGCGGCTGCGCCCACAGCAGGTAGATGAAGAGCGACGTCATCGCGAAGCCCGCGATGGCGGTGGGGACGTTCACGATTGCGCCGAGCGCCGCGCCGGCCGCGCACGACGCGGCCCACGTGAGCTGCACGCAGAGGTTGAGCGCGAGGGCGTCCCGCGCGGACCACGCGGCCCCGCTGGCGAGCTTGTCCAGCGTGATGCCGTACGCCTCCTCCGTGTAGCTGCACGAGATGGCGAGCGCGCTGCGTCGCCCGAAGCGCTCCAGGTAGGGGGCGAGCGACGCGGAGTAGAGCGCGAAGCGGGTGGACACCGCGGCGACGGACGCCACGATCGATCCCAGGGGGACGCCGGCGAGCCACAGGTTGCTCATCATGAACTGCCCGCCGCCGGACAGGAACGTGAGGGCGAGCACGAAGTTCTGGAGCGGGCCCATGCCGGCCTTTGCGGCGAGCACGCCGCACGGCAGGCCGACGGCGACGTACGAGACCATGACCGGCCATGCGGCCGAGATGACCTCTCGTCTCATACGCACCCCCCCTTGGCGTGAGTCGTGCCGTGAATCGAGCCCGCGTCGCGGGCGGTTGTTGCATGGTACGCGCGGCGGGCACGGCGGTGCGCGGGAGGGGTCGCATTGTTACAGGCTCTTCGCATTTTGGACGGCTTGGGGCCGAGGTCCCGCCCGCGGGCGCGCGGTTTGCACGCGGGGTGCAGAACCTGCGCGAGGATCTTCTCTAGCACTCTTCTTGCCGCGCGCATCCCTGCTCCTAGGGGTGCGCCGCGCCGGCCGCCTGGGCTGCTTGCTTTGGCGCGCGGTCCTCCGTGCGCGTAGAATCGTGACAGGGGAGAAATGCGGCGCGCCTTCGCTGCGCGCCGCCCGTGTTAGGGGGAGCGTATGGATCAGAACCTCACCAAGCGCAACGAGCTCTTGGCCCAGACCGTCATCAAGGGGCTTGCCAGGAGGAACATCAAGGCGGAGTACGCGGCAACCAGGGAGGAGGCGCTGCAGGAGGCGCTCGCGTTCATAGGCGAGGGTTCGACTGTCACCATGGGCGGGTGCACCAGCGCGCGCGAGATCGGCCTGACCGATGCCCTGACCACCGGAAACTACAACTTCATCGACCGCGACAAGATGAAGGACAAGCGCGCGGCCATGCTCGCGGCCTACGACGCGGACGTGTTCGTGGCGAGCGCGAACGCCATCACGAACGACGGCGTGATCGTGAACATCGACGGCAATTCCAACCGCGTGAGCGCCATTGCGCAGGGGCCGCGCCACGTGCTCTTCATCGTGGGGATGAACAAGGTTTGCGGCGACCTGGACGGCGCCATCAAGCGTGCGCGCAACGTGGCCGCGCCCATCAACGCGCAGCGCTTTAACCTCAACACGCCGTGCTGCAAGACGGGCGCGTGCGCCAACTGCAAGTCCGAGGACACCATCTGCTGCAACTTCCTGATCACGCGCTTCAGCCACCACCCCGGCCGCATGCACGTGATCCTGGTGAACGACAACCTGGGGTTCTAGACCGGACACTGCATGAGCGCGGCTCGAACGTCGCGCCGTGCACGAACCTTACGAAGTCGTAAGGTGGCCGTAAGCAGGTCCTATGGCAGCTCCGTCGTCCCTGTAAGACCATATGGTCGTCAAAGGGAATGCGCCGCGGACTACGGCGCCAAAAGATGGGAGCAACCATGGGAATCGCCCAGGAGTTTGTCGAGAACCTGTTGTTCGTGGCGGTGAGCGGCCTGCTGTTTCTGATCGTGGTGATCGGCGACGGATCGGACGCGATGGAGTCCAGGAACATCTTTGGGCGCCGCGACCGTCGCCATCGCAGGTACGGCCACGGGCGCAGCCGCTGACGCCCGCCCGATTTAGCCGACGCCCGTGCGCGAAAGTTACGCGCAAGGAAAGTCACGCGCAAGATGGCGAGAAGAACGCACCGGCCATGGTTGGTACCATGACCGGTGCGTTGTCTATCACGTGCCTGTCGCGCGTTCGAGGGGCTTGCGCCCGAGGCGGTTCCTACAGGGCGGCGCGGTAGATCTCGACGATGTCGTCCTTCGACAGAGGGACGAAGGAGCCCTTGCAGCCATCGGCAGCCTTCTGGGCCATGACCTCGAAGTTCTTCTCGTCCGTGATGCCCACCTCGCGAAGGGTCGCCGGCATGTGCATGGTCTGCGTGAAGAACTCGCGCGTGCGGACGATGGCCTCGCGCGCGACGGCCTCGTCCTCCGTGCCGGTGAGGCCCCAGACGTTGCGGCCGTACGTCGCGAAGAGGGCGACGGTGTCCGCGCTCAGCACGTGCTCCATCCACGCGGGCGTGAGGATGGCGAGGCCCTCGCCATGAGTTATGTCATAAAACGCAGAGAGCTCGTGCTCCATGGGGTGGACGCACCACGCGGGGGAGCAGCCGTCTCCCACCAGGCCGTTGATGGCGTGGCTGGCCGCCCACATGAGGTTTGCGCGCGCGTCGTAGTCGTCCGGGTGGGCAAGCGCGATGGGCCCGTAGTGGATCATGGTCTTAAGCAGAGCCTCGGCCATGCGCTTCTGCACGTAGGCGCCCTCGTCCATGCTGAAGTAGTTCTCGAACGTGTGGCTCATCATGTCCGCGGTGCCGGCAGCGGTCTGGCGCGCCGGGACGGAGAACGTGTACGTGGGGTCGAGCACGGACATGGTGGGCTTGAGGCACTCGCCGGCGGTGCCCCACTTCTCGTTCTTGGTCATATCGGATATTACGGCGAACGCATCCATTTCCGAGCCCGTGGCGGAAAGGGTGAGGACCGAGAAGATCGGGAGGGCGTCCTTGATGAGCTCCGGCTTGATCACGAGGTCCCACGCGTCGCCATCGTACTTTGCGCCGGCGGCGACCACCTTGGCGCAGTCGATGGTGGAGCCGCCGCCGATGGCGAGCACCATCTGGATGTCGTTCTGGTGGCAGAGCTCGACGCCGCGGCGCACGGTCTGGATGCGCGGGTTGGGCTCCACGCCGGAAAGCTCGAACACCTGGACGCCGGCATCCTTAAGGATGGAGAGCGCCTGGTCGTAGATGCCGTTGCGCTTGATGGAGCCACCGCCGTAGCACAGGAGCGCGCGGCTGCCGTAGTTGGCGAGCTCCGCCAGGTGCGAGATCTGGCCCTTGCCAAAGTGGATGGTGGTGGGAACGTGGAACGTGAAGTTATACATGCTGCTCCTTAGGGTCCGGCCGCGGCGCACGCCCTCGCGCCACGACGCCCGGCAGCGCGGCCGGGCTATGCCATGAACAGATTCGTTATACCCAGTTATAGAAGCAGATGTCTGCAAGATGCGCGGGCGGTGGCCTGCGCGCGACGAGCGCGACGAGCGCGACGAGCGCGGGCGCGCGGGCGAGAAGCGCTGGGGCGCGGATGGGCGGACTGCCTTCGGGCTACCTGCCCTGCGCCTGCGTCGCGGGATGCTCGTGCTCGCGGTCCTCGAACATGAGGAAGAAGGCAACAAGAAGGAACAGGCTGCTGGCCATGATCGCGTGCAGGGAGAACGCGCCCAGCAGGAAGTTGCCAAGGATCGCGCCGCAGACGAAGGTGAGGATCACGAGGTAGTACAAGAACGCCGTGCGGAGGTCGCGGCGACGGCGCTGGTGCACGTAGCTCACGAGCGCCTGCGTGCCGCTGCGCAGGTTGCCGATGCACATGGTCGTGGCGAACGGGCGGCCGTGCAGCTTGCGGAAGGCCTGCACCTGCATGCCGCAGGCAAGGGACGTGAGGCTGTTGGCGACGAGGTTGACGGAGCCCGGCATGAGCGAGACCGCGACGAGCAGGACGGCCTCCGCCGCGACGACGATCTGGCGCCAGTGCATCCCGCGACCCTTGCGGAGGCGAATCTCGTGCGCGACGGCGCATCCCGCCGCGAACCCGACGATGGGGCAGAGGTAGTGCGGCACGTTCTGCCACGCGCCGGTGGAGATGTTCACGCCCAAGAGCAGGAGGTTTCCGGTCTGCGCGTTGGCGAAGACCTTGTCGCGCCCCAGGAAGGAGTACGCGTCCATGAGACCGCCGGAGCAGGCGAGGACCATTGCGAGCCAAACGGACTCCGATGTCTGGGATGCGCGCTTCCTGAGCAGGTTCATGCTTGCTTCCTTCTGTTGGCGACGGCCGCTCGCTGGCGTTGCACGGCGTGTCGCGACTCTTGGCAAAACAACTGATAGACGAGAGAGAAAGATACTACAGTCAAGCTGAATAAGGCGGGCGGTAGTGAAATTGTTGCGAAAGTAGCGTTGTGGCCAGTCGTAGAGAGTTGTCGTTGTACGTATGGTCGGTAGTTGCGATATCGCTACGTGCCGCCATTGCGCAGGTAGCTGCAAGTAGATTCAGCTCCCATACAAACAGTATATGGATGAAGCAAATACTTGTATTTTACCTATGGCAGCGCTGGGCCTACGATCTTGGGGACGGACGGGACGTCCGAGGTCCTCGTCAGAAAGGCAGGAAGATATGAATCCCGACCACCTCATCATGGCAGCCTTGTTTGCGCTGCTGCTAATCTACGGCCCCAACAAGCTGCCCCAGCTGGGAAACGCGCTTGGCAAGACGGTCAAGAACGTTCGCGACGGCATGGACGGCGTCGGCGACGACGAGACCGCAATCGTACATGACTCCGTGGCGGACGCCGACAGGCAGTAGGCTAGTGCGACGGAGCGCGGAACGTGGCATAAGGTGACCATCAAGGTGTCGCGCCCTTCTCGCCCTCACTAAGACGAAAGGCTAAATCAAGGTATGTGCCCTCGGCGGGATGGTCCTGCTGGGGGCGCGTTGCCATGCTGGAGTTCGCGATTCTTGCAACAATGCTTGCCACCTCGATTGTGTTGAAGATGTTGACAACGCAACAACAGTGTCGAATCCAACCGACGCTGCTATTATGTTGACAAGTCAACAAGGGCATGCGTGCGCGCATGGTAGAATCAGGCTCGTGCACCTGGTGGAAAGTTCCGCCCGCGAGGGCCGAGCAGGGGAGAAGAGCGTGGCTAACCAGAGGTTCGAGAACTTCGTGGGCGTGATCTATGCGCTCAACAAGGAGGTCGGACGCATCAAGACGCAGAAGATGGCGTCGCTTGGCCTGCGCGGGACCGACACCATGGTCCTGTACTACCTGGCCCATGAGGACGGGGACCTTACGGAGGCGGACCTGGCGCGCCTGATGCGACAGGACCGCGCCGCCGTGACGCGCATCGTGTCGCGGCTGGAGGCGCAGGGCCTGATCGAGCGCGGACACGCGAGCGAGGACGCCAAGGCGCGCGGGTCCAGATACCGTGCGCCGGTTTTGCTCACGGAGGCGGGCCGCAAGGCGGCGCTCGAGATGGACCAGATCATAAGCGACGTGGTGTGCGAGGCGAGCGCGGACATAGGTCCCAAGGAGCGCGAGCGCATGTACACGTGGCTGACGCAGGTGCTGGAGTCGCTCGAGCGCATCTAGGCCGCGGCGCGGCGGCGGTCCCGCAAGCGCGGGCGGCGCGGGCCGAGCGGGCGCAGGCGTCGCAAAGACATCCGAAATACAACCTAAAGACAGGAAACCAGGGCGCGAAAGGAGCGGCCATGGCCACTCGCATCATCACGGACTCCGCATCGGACATCGTGGATTTCCCCAACCCCAACCTCACCGTGCTGCCCATGACGGTGGCGTTTGGCGACACCGTGTACCACGACGGCGTCGACCTCACGCACGAGCGGTTCTTCGACCTGTTGGTTGAGTCCGACGAGCTTCCCACCACGGGGGCGGTGTCGCCGGGCGTGTTCGCCCAGGCGTACGACGAGGCGCGGACGGCGGGGGAGGACGTCGTGGTCGTGGCGCTCTCGTCAAAGGTCTCTGCGACGTGCCAGAGCGCGCGCCTCGCGGCGGAGGGACGAGGCGACGTGCACGTGGTCGACTCCCTCAACGCGTGCATCGGCGAGCGCGTGCTGGTGGAGTACGCGCTCATGCTGGCGGAGCGGGGCCTTCCCGCGGCGGACATCGCGGCGCAGCTTGAGCGGGCGCGCTCCCGCGTGCACATGCTCGCCCTGCTGGACACCCTGGAGTACCTGCGTCGCGGCGGGCGCATTGGGTCTGCGGCAGCGGCGGCGGGCGCGCTGCTTGCGCTGAAGCCAGTCGTCACCATGGCGAACGGCGAGGTGGAGCTGCTGGGCAAGGCGCGCGGCTCCAAGAACGCAAGAAACCTGCTGGTTGAGCTTGTGGGAGAGCATCCCATCGACTTTGCCATGCCCTTCTCGCTCGCATGCACCGCCGGCGGCGAGGCCATGCTCAAGAAGTACGTGCGCGACTCCAGCGACCTGTGGGAGGGCATCGTGGACGCGCTGCCCATCTGTAGCGTGGGCGCCACCATCGGCACGAACGTGGGTCCCGGTGCCATCGCCGTCGCGTACTTCGAGCGGGAGTAGCGCTCGGCCGGCCCTCTTGCCCGGATGTCCGCGCCGCGCCCGCAAGGGGTACATACTGGTGCAAGGTATCCCAACAAGGAGGGTCCCATGTTCTTTCTGCTTTCGAACGGCCTGACGCTGTACCTTGCGATCTTTCTGGCGCTGGCGGTTGGGCCGGCCGTGGCGCTTGTGCGCTACGTCTACAACCTGGACGCGCTGGAGCGCGAGCCCGCGGGGCTCCTGCTTGCGCTCTTCTGGCGCGGGGTTGTCGCGGCGCTTGTGGCCTCCGTGCTGGAGCAGGTGGGGATGGACGCGTTTGGCCTGCTCTCCGGCTTGGGGCGGCAGGACCCGTGGTTCTTGCTCCTTTCCGACTTCGCCGTCGTCGGCGTGATAGAGGAGGCGTGCAAGTACGTGCTCATGGCGCGCGCCACGTGGCACGACCCCAACTTTGACTGCAGGTACGACGGCGTGGTGTACGCCGTGGCCACCTCGCTTGGCTTTGCCGCGGCCGAGAACGTGACGTACGGGCTCGCCTACGGGCCCGGCGTGCTGCTGGGGCGCGCCATGATGGCGATCCCGGCGCACATGGGCTTCGCCGTCGTGTTCGGCTTCCTGTACGGGGAGGCAAAGCTCCTCTCCGTCCGCGGACACCGCATTGGCGCAGGCTTGTGCGTTGCCTGCGGGTACCTGCTCTCCGTGCTGTTGCACGGGCTGTACGATTCCACCGCGACGCTCTTTGGCAACGGAGACGCCACGTTTCTGCTGGTGGTTGCAGTTATCTACCTGATCGTGTTCCCGGTTGTCCGCGCGATGGCCAGGCACGACCGCCGCTTCCTGTACTAGCGCCGCGACCGCGCTACGGCATGGCGAGCCACGTGTCGGCGTTTCTCACCTGTGCGCCGTCCGCCTCGAAGTCTCCCTCCGCGCGCTCCACCACGAAGCGCCGCTCGCGGGGGATGCCGAGCTCGTCGCCCACGCTCGAAAGGTGCCGAGAAAAGCCGGGTCTGTAGGTTTTCGAAGACCTAATCTCTGCAAGCAGGCTCCCGTCGGGGTCGGTCAGATCAATCAGGTCGACTTCAACTTTGCTCTCGTCGCGATAGAAGTAGAGATCGGGCTCCCTGCCCGCGTTGAGGTGGGCCTTCATCCTTTCCTCGATTACGAGGTTCTCGAACACCATGCCTAGATACGGGCTTTTCAGCAGCTGGTCAAGCGTTCTGATGCGCAGCAGGTAGCACAAAAGCCCCGTGTCATAGAAATAGAGCTTTGGCGTCCTGGTAAGTCTCTTGCGCAGGTTGAAAGGCCCCTCACGCCAAGGTAGCCTTGCACGTCGCGCTCCACGTACGTTCGGAGGTACGACGAGAAGAACGTGTCCTGCGGCATGTCAACGTCGTAGAGGCGCGGATATCCTCCGCGAAACATGAAGAGGTCGGTCGTCAGGTTCGCCCTTGCAGACTTCGCCTCGGAAAACGACAGGGGCAGCAGCCTCAGCATGCCGACCCGTCCAGCCAGCGATTGCGTTATCTGCTTAAGGAGAAGGAAGTTCTGCGATCCAGAGAGCACGTACTGTCCTGTCCGGTTGGTCTCGTCGGAAGCGACTTGAATCATCGAGAAGAGCTCCGGGGCTAGCTGGGCCTCGTCAATCACGAGTCGATTTGGCCTGCTCTCTATGAAGCCGACGGGATCCGCCAGGGCCTGTTGCCTGGTCTGAGGATTCTCCAGATTGACGTACTCGTAGTCGGGGAATACCTTCCGGACGAGGGTGGATTTGCCGCTCTGGCGTGGACCGGTGACCGAGACTATGGGAAACCAGGTCGATAGCTGAATGGCGTGCGAGGCCATGCTTCGTGGAATCATCAGATCTCCTCTTGTAATGCATGCCCAATTTATTGCACCTGGGATTGAATTACCGAAATTGTAAGGTAGAGAGCTCCGAGATTGTAAGGTAGGCGGGTCCACGATCGTATGGTAACCCAGGGTTTGGCCGAAAGGGTGTGGACCAGCTGCGCGGAGACCAGCTGCGCGGATCGGGCGTGGACCAAACGTGGATCAAAAGAAAGCAGCCCAGAGACATAGCCTCTGAGCTGCGAATTTATGGTGGGCGTTAGAAGATTTGAACTTCTGACCTCTTCCGTGTCAGAACGCTTATATGGGGTATCCGCATCGTGCTCATTCATGCCAAATCGTGCCAAAAGGGCTGGTAGACAGGCCAGATGACCGTCCACCCAGTATCATTTCGTGTCGAGCTTAACCGGGTTGCGTGCACTCCGCGTGCACTCTTCGCGTGCACCCGCGTGCACTCGGGGCGGAGGGTAGCTTTTCGCATACATGGCCCCTCCACTTGCAGGTTCCGAACGCCGGGGAGCCGACGGGGGCGCCCGCAGCAGCGTGGCATGGAGGCAGGGGATGTACCAGGTAAAAGAAGACATCTGGTCCGAAGGGTCGCTGATAGACCTCGGCAACGGCCGCTGGAAGTGCCGATACTCCCGCACGGAAGACGGCAAGAGGCACCAGGTCACCCGCAGCTTCCGAGCGTCGGGGAAGCGCGCCGCGAGGAGGAGGGCAGACGAGATACGAAAGGAGCTCGACGACGAGGTGCGCAGGCAGGAGCTCCCCCTAGGCATCACGAGGGAGGACATGTTCGTGCCCACCTTTCTCGAGCGCTACATCCGCTCGCTCGAGAGCGGGGCGGGCATCGCCCAGACCACCGCTGCGAACTACCGCCACTGTGCGAAGCACGTCTCGCGCTACCTGAGCGCCATGCGGATAGACGAGATCACCGGGGACACCATCCTCCAGATGCAGGCGGCGCTCCTGGAAGATGGGCTCTGCAACAACACGGTCGCCAAAGCACATCGCTTCCTCAAGCAGGCGCTCCAGTACGCGGCGGACAGCGGGATCATCGAGCGGAGCCCCTTCACGAGGCGGATCAAGCCGCCGAAGCGCGAGGCGAGGGAGCCAAACGCACTCGACACTGACGGGCGTGAGAGGCTGCTACTCGCACTCGACTCCATGCAGGACACCGAGGTGACGCTCGCGATAAGGCTGGGGCTCGCCTGCGGGTTGCGCAGGGAGGAGATGTGCGGCCTCAGGTGGAGGGACGTCGACCTCGATCGCGGCGTCCTGCGGGTGAGGGTCGCAGTCTGCCAGTGCGAGGGCAAGGCTGTGGTGAAGGAGCCCAAGACGCCAACGAGCCGACGCGAGGTCCCGCTCGAGCCGGACCTGGCGTCGAGGCTCGCGAGGCGCAGGCGTCGCCTCGTCACGCTGCTGGGCGGAGGGCCAGAGGCAATAGAGGACCTCTACGTCCTGGGCGACTCCAGTGGAGCGTTCTACTACCCCGACCGCCTCACGAAGGAGTTCGCCTCCATCGCGAAGATGCTCGATCTGGTGGGCACCACCGGGAGGAGGGTGACGCTGCACGACCTCAGGCACACCTATGCCACCTACCTCGTCGCCGCGGGCACCGACATCAAGACGGTGAGCTCGCTCATGGGTCACGCGAACGCGGCGATGACGCTCAACACCTACGCGAGCGCCGACCCGCACGCGAGGAGGTCCGCCGCCAGGACGATCGCCGAGCAGATGGCGGCAAGACCCGGCAGCGGACAGGACGAAGGGAGCGAGACGATGCTGCGCGTCGTGTAGCCGGGCGGTTGTGTCCCCTTTCTGGTGGGGAACGCACGGGAAGCCCGGGAAACGCAGCGCCCCGAGGCGACGGCCGCACACTTCGGCATGCGACGTAACGTCTCGGCATGGCACGGAATCTCGAAGGAGGAGGTACGCGAGATGGACAGGAAGCCGACGGGCCCCACGGAGAGGTCGCTTTCGGACACGTCGCCGCTCTGCGACAGGCCCGAATGGCTCGGGCCAAGGGACATCCAAGAGGTGTTCGGCGTCGGGAGGACGAAGAGCTACCAGCTGATCAATGCCCTCCCGCACATCCGTGTTGGCGGGCTCCTCAGGGTCAACAGGAGGACCGTGCAGAAGGAGCTCCTCGACAAGGGTAGGCTTCCGTAGATGTGAACGACAACTCGTACGTGTGACTAATCCATCGCGCAGAGTCATATTTCAATCGGAGAATCGCCGCGGAGACGCGTGACGCATCGGTCACGCGTCCCCGCTTCTCTTCAGAGAGCAGCGTTTCCGACACGCCGCTGCGCCGGGGACTGTGAGGGGTCCCCTGTCCTCGCGCCCCGTCGAAAACGCAAAGGGCAAGGGCATGACCTCCGGGCCCCCGTTGGGACCAAGGTAGCACAGGGGGCAAGCACCTCTTCCCGCCCCCTGGCGCCACGCCACCGCGGAGCCCGCAGCGCCACGCCCGCAAGGGCGCGGCCCCCGCGTCGCCGTGGCTTGCTCCCTGGGCCCCAACGGGGGCAAAGGGAGCCCCCACGTCCTAGGGAGGTCAGCCATGACCAGCACAAGCGAGAGCCAGGCCGCAACGACCATGACCGAGGAGGAGCTCCGCCAGACGGCACTCGGGCTCTGCACGGACTACCTGCAAGGGAGGGGCCTGCGCGACGTCCACGCCGACGGCGACCGCATCGTGGCCACGGACGGCGGCGAGACCGTCCTCGTAACCGTCAGGGCGACCATGGAGCCGGGCTCCGAGGCCCTGCCGACGCTCGACCTCGAGGACGAGGACGTCGCCGCCATGCGCCGCGCGTGCCTCCTCTACCTCGCAGACCACGGCGACGTGGACGCAATCCGCCACGACGCCATATCCATCGCCATAACGGGAGAGCGCCGTGCGAAGCTGCGCCACCTCGTGGGGGTCTGGCAGTGGGCGGAGCGCATGTGACCTAGGACGTCTAGACGATAAAAAACCGCTCACGGTCGGAAAGGGGCCGCTCGGGGAAGTCCCGAGTGGCCCCAATCTCCTCCCGCCACGGCCGCAGCCAAGCCCTCCCGCGGCCGCCCTCCCCGCCGTCAGGAACACCTAACGACGGCGGGGAGGGGAAATGGCAACCACCGACTCGCTAGGTGAGTGGGTAGGTCGTATTCTTATCTATCTTTACGAAGCCGTCTGTACACGACCTCGAACTGCTTGACGCGACGAAACTCCGGCATCCCCGCCTCCACGCAGAACGCGTCGCCGGCATCGAAGCGCTGCCATATGTCCAGCCCGCGGTCGAGCATCACGTCCCACTGGCAGTTTATCCTCACGTGCCGCGCGTGGATGGTGTGTGACTCGTCCAGCTCGTAGGTAAAATTCAGCCCCATCGGCCTCGTGGCGTCCGCGATCTGGTCCAGGTAGTACGTCTGCTTGGAGTCCGGGAAGTCGTCGGGCGCGGTCAGCAGGTGCACCTGAATCTCCGGCACCCGGTAGTCGAAGTGCCTCAGGATAACCTCGAGCAGCTCCATCAGGTTGCGGCACTGGTAGAACTGGCGAATGTAGGGATCAGTAATGTCAACCTCCCGCACGCCATCGAGGTACGGGCCAAGGAGCGTCTCGTACGAGACGCCGCGCTGGTTCTCGCGGAACTCCTTGTGCCCCTCGAAGAGCCTGGAATCCGCCGGCGCCTGGGAAGAACTTGTCTCGGTCGGTGTAGAAGCAGACGCTGCCACCGACGCCGCTGATGCATCCTCGCCGAGAATGCTCATGTACGGTAAGGAAGCAAGCAACCGAAAACAAGAGATAGACCGCCAGCACTACACTATTCCGAACCAAAGACCAAAAGATAAGCATTTTGAGAAAATCTAAACTTTTGGATTTTCCTACAATGCCGACTACGGCGGAATCCCTCCCACTCCTTATATATTTCTTTCTGTATACATTGAATTTGTATTTAGGTCAGTTTACAAGGAACTACACGCAGACCGTGAAACGGGCTGCTGACAACAAACGGCGCTATGCTCCCGGCTGGGTGCATAGCACCTGTTTGTTGCGGGGGTTTCCAAAGGGGGCAGCGCCCCATTTGGCACACGACTTTGCGGAGCAAAGTGTAGTGTGTTATACGCTCTGTCGGCGTTGCCCTGAAAATACCGTTGCCGCCGGGGAGGGCAAGGGCATTTGACGCGGCAGGAAAGCAGGGCTTTGTTTGGGGCTGGTAAGCCGGAAACAAAGGGCTGATTTCAGCAGCAGACAGGGCGTATTATGAAAGCCCCCGTCCCTCGTCCTCCGCCCCCGGCCTATGGGACAAAAAGTCCCAAAGCTCTGGACACCGTGACCAGATGTGTGGCCACACTCCGGGAAAAGTAGCAGGACGGCAGGAAACCGTCAAGGCTGAAATGAATGGGCTGACGCCCGGCCTTGACCGTTCCCCGCCGCCCCGCTGGATGGGTGGACAAGGTGGCCAATCCCTAAAAGTGTTTGGCCGCACTCGTTCATTTTGGGGCCTTTCTTCTCCCAAAATTGAAATGGGCGGGAAAGCCCTAAAATGGCTTTCCCGCCTTGATTACCCATTAGCAAAGACGGGCGAGACTGTCAACGGCGGCGCTGAAAGCGCCGCCGTTGACAGTCTCGCCTGGCTTTGCTACTGCCCGTAAGAGATGGAAAAACAAGATGGAAAACAAGGTTAAAAATGGTTGACAAGTCTATCGGATGTGTGTTATACTGTGCAAAAGTTTGAGATTGGAAGGAGGCTTACGTGTGTTAATTTGTGTACGCTAATAAGCAATAAAAAGTAGAAGTACCTTTCCACATGATGGTGGGCTTTTTTTGCGTGCGTATGCAAAGGAACACGTAGGTTTGACACGAGCAGTCTTTGAACTGTATCGTGGTGTTTTTTCGTGCTTTGTTGTTATGCAGGCGTCTGCCCTCTCTGTGGGACAACGCCTGCTTTTTATTGCAGAAACAAAGGAACAATGCAATAAAAAAGGAGGTTCGCATTATGACCCAAAACAACAATTCATGGAGAAAAACTTATTTTACACTTCTTGCCGGACAAGCAATATCCTTTATTAGCAGCGGTATTTTGCAAATGGCCATTATCTTTTATTTGGTTGCGAAAACTAATTCTGCAATCATATTGACGGCGGCAACACTGATTGGATTTTTGCCGCAAGCCTGTTTAGGCCCGTTTGCAGGTGCTTTTGTTGACCGGCACAGCCGTAAAAGCGTAATGATTGGTGCGGATTTGATAATTGCCGCCGCTGGCGGTATTCTGGCGCTGGTGGCGTTTTACATGGAATTGCCCGTATGGTCTATTATGGTTGTCCTGTTAATCCGAAGTGCGGGAACTGCTTTTCATTCTCCAGCATTCAACGCAGCAACACCTATGATTGTGCCAAAAGAGGAACTTACAAAATGCGCTGGTTACACGCAGACCATGCAAGCAGTAAGTGCGATTATCAGTCCAGCTGCCGCAGCGTTTTTATATGCTGTTTGGCCTCTTAATGCAATTATATTGTTAGATATTGTGGGTGCAATCCTTGCCTGTGTGACTGTTGCGATTTCGTCCATACCAACGCCTGAACTATGTCCAGAAACGAAAAGACAACAGTTTTTACAGGATATGAAAGAGGGGTATGTGGTATTAAAGCAAAACAGGGGCCTCTTTGCTCTGCTCTGGATTGGTGTAATTTATATGTTCTTTTATATGCCAATCAGTACGCTTTTTCCTCTCATCTGTATGTCATACTTCAAAGGAACACCGGCCCATGCCTCTGCCGCTGAAATTGCTTTTGCGGTTGGTATGCTGCTTGGCGGAGTCATTCTGAGCATTTGGGGCGGTTTTAAGAAACGGCGGTACACCATCGGTCTTTCCGTTCTCCTGATGGGCGTTAGCAATATGCTCTCCGGGCTTTTGCCGCCAGACGCATTTCTTGTCTTTGTTGTGTGCTGTACTGTTATGGGAATTTCCGCTCCATTTTACGGTGTGCAAAATGCGATTTTTCAAGAAACGGTCAAACCAGAATATCTGGGGAGAGTTTTTTCTCTACTGACAAGCGCCGCTTCCCTCGCCATGCCGTTTGGCCTTGTCATTTCCGGGCCTCTGGCGGAGCGGCTGGGAGTTGAGAAATGGTTTGTCATTTGCGGAATTGGCATTATCATCGTTGCGCTTGCCGTATTTTTACTACCCGGTTTGAGAGAGATTGACAATACGCAATAATCAACTGCACCTTTTTCTATTACTAAACAAAATGCCTGGATGGTGGTTCTGAAAAACCAGAACCGCCGTTCAGGCATTTTTTATCTTCGTCCTCTCTGCGGTTTTGGATTCTTCAGCAAGTCGGATTTTTCCGCAATCTTTTTCAGCCACTTCCGTTCTTCTACTGACAGCTTCCTAAAATTCAGCTTGAGCCGTTTGCAGATAAACGCCAAGTACGCTTGTTCCGTGTCGCTGTCCTGGCTGACGATTTCACCAGCAGTTTCCAGCATTTCTTTTAGCGGGTTATCCTCTGGGACGCTGAAAAAATCGTCCTTGTGTGTTTCCCGCAGAGCAAGGGCAATCCCGTTTATGTCCCGTTGTATCACATAGCGGCAAAACTCGTCCTCATCAATATGGGCGGTGATAAGCTGTCTTAACTGCGTATCACTCATGCCAGGATTATGCTTTTTTATAACAGTTGCGCTCATCGTGTCCACTATGGCGTTTGCACCCTGCGCCTGTTTCAGTGCCGTTCCGTTCACATAGATTTCAAGGTCAGCCATCAGCCGGGGGAAATCCGGGTGCGCCGCCAGCTCACACAGCAGGGTATTGTCTATCCTCCCGCTTTTCAGCAGGTCAATCATTTCATCACTCAAACGCAGGTCTGCAAGATCGGCGTTTGGGTGATTTTTCATTTCAGACAGCCCCAGCAGATAATCAGCGGTCACACCGTAAAACTTCGCCAGCCGGATAAGGGCATAGTGGCTGATGTCCTTGAAGTCTTCCGTTTCGTAACTGCCCAGCGCAGACTTGGAAAGCCCGGTCTGCTCCGCAAGCTGCCCCAGCGTCAAGCCACGCTCCACACGTAGGTCTTTTAATCGCTCTTGTATGGATAAAGACATATTCACCCTCCTTGCTAGCTCAACGAAAGAGAAGCCGTTATGCTATGTACTATGCTCATAGCATAACGGCATAGGCATTTACAGTTTTATTTTAGTAAAATGCAGACAACACCACGGATCGGCTTTTGGCTGGACAATTCCAACCAAACACCGCAGCAGACAGTAGAAACCATTCTGAACGTTAGGAAGCCGGTATGATTGTTACATATAAGGGGAAGAAAAATTTCTTTTAGATACTTGTTTTCCTAAAACTGATGTGATATAATAATTCAAGTCCAGAAAAGGAGAAAAAAATATGCGGCAAGGTATTCTTAAATAAAACTATAATCAAATAGTGGGAACAAAGGATTATGATAGTCCCTTTTGTAGGGGCTTAGTTTTTTGTACCCAATTTAAGAATACTTTTGCCTTATCAATTTTGACATATCCCCAAAAACAGCACTCACAAACAGGTGTATGCTGTTATGTGTATGTCCGCAAATTATCATCCCCAGTGGTAAAAGTATTTTACTGCTGGGGATTTTTATGCCCTTCGGGGCAGTAAAGGGAGGACAATCACATGAAAATAATCAATATTGGAATTCTTGCCCATGTAGACGCTGGAAAGACGACCTTGACGGAGAGCCTGCTATATGCCAGCGGAGCCATTTCAGAACCGGGGAGCGTCGAAAAAGGGACAACGAGGACGGACACCATGTTTTTGGAGCGGCAGCGTGGGATTACCATTCAAGCGGCAGTCACTTCCTTCCAGTGGCACAGATGTAAAGTCAACATTGTGGATACGCCCGGCCACATGGATTTTTTGGCGGAGGTGTACCGCTCTTTGGCTGTTTTAGATGGGGCCATCTTGGTGATCTCCGCTAAAGATGGCGTGCAGGCCCAGACCCGTATTCTGTTCCATGCCCTGCGGAAAATGAACATTCCCACCGTTATCTTTATCAACAAGATCGACCAGGCTGGCGTTGATTTGCAGAGCGTGGTTCAGTCTGTTCGGGATAAGCTCTCCGCCGATATTATCATCAAGCAGACGGTGTCGCTGTCCCCGGAAATAGTCCTGGAGGAAAATACCGACATAGAAGCATGGGATGCGGTCATCGAAAATAACGATGAATTATTGGAAAAGTATATCGCAGGAGAACCAATCAGCCGGGAAAAACTTGTGCGGGAGGAACAGCGGCGGGTTCAAGACGCCTCCCTGTTCCCGGTCTATTATGGCAGCGCCAAAAAGGGCCTTGGCATTCAACCGTTGATGGATGCGGTGACAGGGCTGTTCCAACCGATTGGGGAACAGGGGAGCGCCGCCCTATGCGGCAGCGTTTTCAAGGTGGAGTATACAGATTGCGGCCAGCGGCGTGTCTATCTACGGCTATACAGCGGAACGCTGCGCCTGCGGGATACGGTGGCCCTGGCCGGGGGAGAAAAGCTGAAAATCACAGAGATGCGTATTCCATCCAAAGGGGAAATTGTTCGGACAGACACCGCTTATCCGGGTGAAATTGTTATCCTTCCCAGCGACAGCGTGAGGTTAAACGATGTATTAGGGGACCCAACCCGGCTCCCTCGTAAAAGGTGGCGTGAGGACCCCCTCCCCATGCTGCGGACGTCGATTGCGCCGAAAACGGCAGCGCAAAGAGAACGGCTGCTGGACGCTCTTACGCAACTTGCGGATACTGACCCGCTTTTGCGCTGCGAGGTGGATTCCATCACCCATGAGATCATTCTTTCTTTTTTGGGCCGGGTGCAGTTGGAGGTTGTTTCCGCTTTGCTGTCGGAAAAATACAAGCTTGAAACAGTGGTAAAGGAACCCTCCGTCATTTATATGGAGCGGCCGCTCAAAGCAGCCAGCCACACCATCCATATCGAGGTGCCGCCCAACCCGTTTTGGGCATCCATAGGACTGTCTGTTACACCACTCCCGCTTGGCTCCGGCGTACAATACGAGAGCCGGGTTTCGCTGGGATACTTGAACCAGAGTTTTCAAAACGCTGTCAGGGATGGTATCCGTTACGGGCTGGAGCAGGGCTTGTTCGGCTGGAACGTAACGGACTGTAAGATTTGCTTTGAATACGGGCTTTATTACAGTCCGGTCAGCACGCCGGCGGACTTCCGCTCATTGGCCCCGATTGTATTGGAACAGGCATTGAAGGAATCGGGGACGCAGCTGCTGGAACCTTATCTCTCCTTCACCCTCTATGCGCCCCAGGAATACCTTTCCAGGGCTTATCATGATGCACCGAAATACTGTGCCACCATCGAAACGGCCCAGGTAAAAAAGGATGAAGTTGTCTTTACTGGCGAGATTCCCGCCCGCTGTATACAGGCATACCGTACTGATCTGGCCTTTTACACCAACGGGCGGAGCGTATGCCTTACAGAGCTGAAAGGGTATCAGGCCGCTGTCGGCCAGCCGGTCATCCAGCCCCGCCGTCCAAACAGCCGCCTGGACAAGGTGCGCCATATGTTTCAGAAGGTAATGTAAAGATACATAATCGTCAAGACGGCAACAATCAGAAGTTATGGAGGGTAACAATGGAATATCGTAAGGAAGATTTAATGGAAGCAAAAAAGCAAATGAAGTGGCTGAGTTTGTTTGACACGGATTTGCTTCTGCTACCGAAAGTCCTTGCCTAATGGTGCCCCAATCCTAGCCTTCCGGTCGTCCCTAGGCCACCCTCTCGTTGATTCCCGCGTAGTACCAGCTTGCCGGCGTGTCGTACCCCAGCGACTGGTGAATCCTGGCGTCGTTGTAGTAGCCCACGAACTCGGCGACGAGGCGCCCCAGCTCCTTGGGCGTCGAGTACTCGTGTGTCCTCAGCCACTCCGACTTCAGGGTCCTGAACCACCTCTCCATCAGCACGTTGTCCCTCCAGCGGGCCCTGCCGTCCATGCTCTGCGTGACGCGGTTCGATGCGAGGAGCGAGACGTAGACGTCCGAGCCGAAGACCGACCCCTGGTCGGAGTTCATGACGGAGGGTGTGCCGTGCTCGGCGAAGGCCCGCCGCACGCACCTGACGACATCCTCGGCCCGCATCGTGTCCGACAGCCTCCAGCCCACGATGTAGCGGCTGTGCCAGTCGATCACGGCGGTGAGGTACATGTGGTGGCCACCTATCTGGACGTAGGTGATGTCCGTCGACCACACCTGGTTGGGGAAGAGGATCTTCTTGCCTTTGAGCAGGTAGGGGAACCTCTTCGAGCGCTTGGATGGTTTGGAGAGCGAGGGAAGCGGGCAGCAGGGTCGTATGTTCATCTCGTGCATGAGGCTCGTCACGTGCCAGCGGGTGACGTCCTCGCCGTCCTTCCTGAGCTGCCTGGCGATCTTCCTCGCCCCGTACGCGGGGTTGTCCGCATGGATCCCGTCTATCTTTGCCATGAGGCGCTCGTCCTCCTCGGAGGTCTCCTTCTTCTCCCTGCGCTCGTAGTAGGTGGAGCTTCTAGGTACGCCCAGGAGCTCCGAGGCCCTCTTGCGGGTGATGCCGGCATGCTCACCCGCGGCCTCCCGGCACCTCTCCCGGGTCGTAGCCGCACTCGTCGCAAAACCGCTGGAGGAAGTCGCGCTCGACGGTGAGCTGGCCGATCGTCCTCAGCAGCTCGTCGTGCTCCTTTGCAGCGGCTTCCTCCCTGGCCTTCCTCTCGCGCTCCTGCTTGGTCTTGCCGAAGACGTCGGTGGCGCCCTCGTCGAGGAGCTGGTCCCTCCACTCGGCGGCGAGCGAGGGCGCTATCCCGTTCTCCGACGCCACCTGGGAGAGGGTCTTCTCGCCCTTGTAGACCTCAAGCGCGACCCTCATCTTGAACTTGGGGTCGTACTTCCTTCTCGTCGTCTTGCCCATGATTCCAAAGCCCTTCCGTGCCTTTCGGCACATCTTAGGGCTTTCGGTAGGCATGGCTCAAACGTGTCTAGATCTGGGCAGCCATATCACGGCAGGATCGGCGGCAACCTCAATCAGATTGCCCGGTATCTGAACGAATACGGCGTACCCTACAACACCCTTTCCGGCGAAGTACGCGCCGCCATATCCGACCTTGCCGTCCTCAAGTATGAAGTCCTCAAGAAAGTAGGTGACGCGGTTGGCAACACTCAAGCATATCAACTCTAAAAACGCCGACTACGGAGCCGCCGAGCAATATCTTCTCTTTAAGCATGACGAGTTTACCATGAAGCCCGTCCTTGATGAAACCGGCAGGCTTATCCCCCGCGAGGACTACCGGCTGTCCACGCTGAACTGCGACGGGGAGGATTTTGCCGTTGCGTGTATGCGGGCCAATCTCCGCTATCAGAAAAACCAGCGGCGGGAAGATGTGAAAAGCCACCACTACATCATCAGCTTTGACCCGCGGGACGGGCCGGACAACGGCCTGACCGTAGACCGGGCGCAGGCGTTGGGGGAACAATTCTGTAAAGAGCATTTTCCCGGCCACCAGGCCCTTGTCTGCACCCACCCGGACGGGCATAACCACAGCGGCAACATTCATGTGCATATCGTCATAAACAGCCTGCGGATTGAGGAAGTGCCGTTCCTGCCCTACATGGACAGGCCGGCCGATACGAAAGTCGGCTGCAAGCACCGATGTACCGACGCTGCCCTGCGCTACTTCAAATCCGAAGTCATGGAGATGTGCCACCGGGAGGGGCTTTATCAAATCGACCTCTTGAACGGCAGCAAGTAGCCTAACTTGTACGTACCGTCCGAGTTAGAGGGGTCCGCGGCGTCCCCGCGCAGCGCTTCGCCCGCGCGGCCCGGTGCGTCTCCTCCCAAACCGTCGACCCATGACGTGACGTCATGGGCCTCCTCGCGGGGGATCCCCCGCACCCCTATACTCGTACGTACCGCGCCAGGCACACAGCTCCCCGCCCCTTCCCCGGGAGGGCCATGGGCAGGTACGCCTCCAGGTTCGAGCTCAGGCTCGGCGATGACGACGAGCGGGCGCTGCGCGACGCCGCCGCGCGCTTCGGAATGGGCAGGGCCGAGCTCGTGCGCACCCTCGTGCGCTTGGCCGCCCAGTCGAACGTCTGTGACGCGGGCCAGGTGCTCGTGGACCCGCGGACCGCCGTGCGCATCGAGCGCGACGCGCGCTCGCTCGGCTACCTCCTGAACCAGTGCGCGCACGCCCTGAACGGCATCGCAAAGTCATGCCGCGAGCAGGAGGTCGACTCAGCATCGCTCGCTGAGGCCCTCGAGGGCGTGAGGTGGGACCTCGCCGCCGTCTCGGAGGGGGCGCAGGCAGTCCAGGAGGGCCTGGGGCGGCTCGCCGGTAGGCAGGTCCTGCGGGTGCGGCCGTGACGTACCTGAAGGCCATATCCGGTCACACCGGCACCGGCGGGATAAGGCGCTACCTCGAGAGGGGCGGCCGAGCGCTCGCCGTGGACCTCCTGAACCTGGGAGACCCCGCGCTCTGCGAGGACTGGGCGGCGGAGATGGACCGCACGCGGAGGCTCGCGGGCAACGACCGTGCCTGGGGAAGCAGGCGCGCCCGGACGTTCAAGCACTACGTCGTCTCCCCCTCCCCGGAGGACGGCGTCGGCCTGGACACGCTCAGGGAGCTCGCCACCGAGTGGGCGCGGCGGAGCTTCCCCGACCACGAGGTCGCGATCGTCTACCACGACGACAACGAGCACCACGTGCCCCACGCCCACGTCGTCGTCAACAACACCAACCTCGAGACCGGACGGAGGCTGCAGGACCCCGACCCCGGCGCCCTGAACGGGTCACTCCAGGAGGTCTCCCGCGGGCTCGGCCTCTCGCACTTCCGCGGCCGCGCGGGCGGCGGCCCAAGGACGGACGACCACACGCAGAGGCGCGCCGAGGGCAGGCAGGAGCGGGCGATCTCGGGGCGCGGCGCCTACTCGTGGGTCGCGGACATCCGCTCGCGCGTCGCCGTCGCCAGGGACACCTCCACGAGCGAGCGTGAGTTCCTGCGGGCCCTCGAGGGGCTCGGCGTGGTGGCGAGGCCCGCAAGCGCCAGGACGGGCGGCGGCTGGATCTACCAGCTCGCCGGCATGACGTCTCGTCAGGTGTCCGGCGCGAGGCTCGGCACCGCCTACACGAGGGAGGGCGTCCTGGCGCGCATGGCGTCTGCCGCCCTCCCGCATCGGGTAGCATTCGACGCCGTCGCGGCCGCGAGGGGCGCCGTCGAGGTGCGCGACCTCTCGGAGCTTGCGAGGGTCGCCTCCGCCGTCGAGGCGGTTCGGTCGAGGGGGCTCAGGAGCCTGCACGGCGTCGACGCGGCGATCGCGAGGGCGGAGGCCGAGGGGCGCGCCAAGGACGCAAGGCTCCTCTCGGACGCGCGGGAGTGCTGCGAGGAGCACGGGCTCCTTCCCGAGACGGCACACCATACCAGCGGAAACGCCAGGCCCTCGAAGCGCCACGCAAACAAGCGGCGGTCCTCCGCCGCGGGCGGCACACGCCACGCGGAGGGCGCGGGGCAGAGGCAGATGGAGGTCCGGAGGGACGACCGCGGCGAGAGGGGCGACTCAAGGTGAGGATCACGGTCTGGTACGAGGACGGCGGCCTCGAGGAGTTCGACACGACGGCGCTCACCACCGCCGGGGCGCTCGGTGCGCCGGACGCGATGACTGACGTGGCCGTCCGGCTCGTAGAGGGCGACGGCATGTGGGCCGAGCTCAGCTGGTACGACTCCGCATCCATCGGCGGCGGTGACGAGCAGCTCGCCCCCAGGCGCGCAGGCTGCAGGGCGCACCTGCTCTCGGAGGGCGAGCTCGCGCGCGTGAGGTCGTGCGACGTCGACGGCGCGCGCTGGCTCACGCGCGTGGGGCCGGACCTCGTCGACGAGCGCAGGCTCTCGGAGCTCCTCGCGCTCCTATACGAGCCGCCGGTCGAGGGGATGTCCCTCGCGAGGAGGTCCGTCTGGCTGCTCGGGCACCTCGCGGACGCGGACGATGGCCTCGGCATGGACGGCGCCCTCTCGCTCATGGGCATGACGCGGGCGAGCTACCAATTCCTGTCCCGACACGATGCTATCGTCCCGGACGAGGTGGGATAGCCGTCCGACAGGAGGTGGGCAACCATGGCAAGGAGACTGGTCAGGCTCGTGTTCTCGTTCTTCCGCTGGCTCTGCAGGGTCGTGCTTTTCTGGGTCTAGTCACGGATCCCCGATTCGTCATCCTCCGCTCGGCGTTGGCAAATTGGTCGTTCATAGGACCCGTTTTACGGCGATTTCGTAGAATTACAACGAAATTCGACTAAAATGGCCATGTCCGAGAACAATATTGACGAATGTCAAAGCAAACAGAAGGAGGGGGCGCTAATGGGGAACGCGAAGCTTTTATCGTTCAGGATTGCCAACTATCGGTCTTTCTACACGCCGCAGTCCTTCAATTTTTCAGATGGAGACGGACGGCCAAGGCCACTGACCGTAATCTATGGCCCAAACTCCAGCGGAAAATCGAACAGCGCATACGCCCTGCAAGACTTCAGGGCATGCATAGTGAACTCAGCAAGCGCCAACTGGCGTCTCCCATACATCCCGTTCATGCTGCGTCAGGGGGCAACGGGCAAGCCAACCGAGTTCGAGGCGGTATTCACTTTCGAGGGAAGACGTTACAGCTACTCCTTTGCATTTGTCTCCGAGCGGGTGATCGAGGAGACCCTGAGAGCAGAGTCCCCCAAGACAGGTCGCATGAACCTCGTCTTCCATCGTGGAGACAGGGGCGTTGACTCAAAGTCCGCAAGCAAGAACGGTTTTGGAAAGACGCTGCAAGAGAGAACGAGGCCCGAGACACTCCTCGTCACAAAGGCACATGAGGACAACAACCCCTTCTCGGCTGCCGTCTTTTCTCTCGTCGAATCCACCCCGATAATGCTGGATCGGGGTCCAGATCGCACGCCGCAATTCGTTGACATGCTCAAGGGAAATGAGGACCTGCGAGGAAAGATTCTCAAGCTCCTACGGGATTGCGACTTCACGATACGTGACATCGCGATTGGCGAAACGAGGTTCTCTGAAGACGACTTGTCGGCGATTCCCCTTCCAGCAGAAATCCGGCAGGCACTGGCCGCTAAGGGAGGCACGACCTTCAGCACGCTCCATGCAGTTCGCGATGACGAGTTGAGCATCGTTGGGATGGGGGCGATGGACTTCTGGTCTCTCGAGTCAAACGGCACAAGGAAGTTCTTCGAGATGGCCGTACCCATCGTTGACGCACTTGACAACGGATATACGCTGTACCTCGACGAATACGGTAGCTACCTCCATCCCAGCCTCGCGAAGGCGCTTGTCGCCCTTTTCAAGAGCGCGGAGAACAAGAGGGGCGCCTGCCTTATCGTGAACACGCAGGACACATCGCTCATGGGGGACGTCGCTGAGCGTGACGACATTCTCCTCGTTGACAAGAACATGGCAGAGGAGTCACGTGTCTCCTCGCTCAAGGACCGTGGTGCACGCACGACAGAGCCTCTGGAAGACCGGTACCTACGGGGGCTGTACGGTTCAGTTCCACGAGTTAGGACCAGGTAGATGGCGCCGAGGAGGCGGCAGAGACTGCCGCGCATCCTTCTAATCGTGTGCGAGGGAAAGACAGAGAAGGCGTACTTCGACATTCTCGGTGATATCTATCGGCCCCCACAGTTCGTCAAAGTCGTGGTCTATGGTCAGCAGGGACAACATTTGGCTCTAATCGACAAGGCTGTCGCAAAGCGGGACGAGTTGTGTAAAGAGTTGGAACTGTCAGAGGATGACGTTGAGTGCTGGGCCGCCTGCGATGAAGACCAGATGCCCTGCAGCTATTCTGAGCTCGTGCACTACGCGGAATCGCACGAAGTTCGGCTGGCGTTCTCCGCTCCACAGTTTGAGATGTATCTACTTCAGCATTTTGTGCAGTCCGGCTCCGTTGACAAAGTTGACGTATTCCGCCAGCTTACCCAATATCGGAATCGATACGGAGGCGAAGGGGACTACTGCGACGAGACGAAGTCGGACCTTACCTGGATGGCAAGGGCAATTGATGCCACTCCAAAGATTGTCAAGACCGCGATCACGAACTCCGACATCCGGGACCGCTCAACCAAGAGACCGTTCTTCACGGTTCAGGAGCTGTCTAAGCGCATACTTGAGCTGTCCAACTGGTGACTCGGAATTCTCATCATCGAAGTCTCCCAGGCAGTTGTCGTGTCTCTTCAAGCGATACGTCGCTCATGCTCAAAGACGCGTCTCTGGCATTCGTCGCCCTGCTCGCTAGCGACATCAGATCTGTGCGGGAGAAGCGGAGAGGTTGCCTACTTGATAGCTCTTCCTTACGAAGTCTTTCCCTCCTGTCCGTGACGAAGTCCGCAGCCTTTGACGCTTGCGTTGCGGCCTTCGCGAGCGCGGACGGGTCGTCGCGGATAGCGGTGAGCCACCCCTGCAGGTAGGCGGCATGGTTCTCGAGGAACGTCCTGCCCATGTCGGCGTTGGCGTAGGCGCCCATGTCCAGGCCCGCGTCCGCCGCGGCGAAGGCGGAGCCCAGCTCCGCCACGAGCTCCTCCCGCGCGTAGCCCTCCTCCGACCTCTCCACCTCGCGGCCGACCTCGCGCGCCGTCGAGTGGCACATCTCGTGCAGGAGCGTGCGAGCGAACGCGTCCATCGAGGTGAACTGCGTGCGGAGCGGCAGCGTGATCGTGTCGGTCGAGGGGCGGTAGTACGCCTCGTCGACGCGCTCCTCGCGGACCGGGCACCTCGATGACTCTATGAGCTCGTCCGCCACGCGCTCCACCTCGGCGTTCTCCGGGGCGTGCGCGCTCGGATCGTAGGGCTCGATCCCCTCCACCTGGGAGGCGTTGAACACGTGGTGGAGCCTCCCGCGGAGGAAGGCGTCCTTGAGCGTCTCCTCGGGGAGCCTCCCCGTGCGGACGAGCTGCTCGGCCCTCTGGAGGGTGACGACGCCGGAGCCCGGGACGCGCACGTACCAGCTCCAGAACTCCACCGTCGCCGGCGAGCGGGCGCCCCTCGCCACGTGCCAGCCGGCGTCCCTCGCCTGGTTGAACGTGCACCACCTGGGGTCGTCGAAGCCGTCCCTGCGCATCGCCGCCGCGAGCGAGAGCCTGTTCATGCCGCGGTATGTCCTTCCCGTGGCGGCGTTCACGGGCGACCAGCACCCCTTCCACTCCGCCGCCCATGCGAGCCCGCCTCGCTCCATCGCGGCGGAGATCTCCTCGACGACCTGGCGCCTCGCCTCCGCGATCGCCTCCCGGCTGCCCCCTGAGTCCCTTGCCATGAGAATCCCCCTGTCACGGTGGCAGGGCGGCCCCGTGGGACCGCCCTGCGCGTCTCGCCTATGCCCCGTCGGTGCCGTCGCCTGCGGATGCCGCCCTGCACAGCGCGAGCGCCATGAGGGCCGTCCCCGCGGCGGCCATCCCCGCGAAGAACCAGATGAGCGGGACGAACGGGTTACTCATCGCCGTCGCCTCCACCGAGCGGGTCCGGCCCCGTCGCGGGCCCTCGGCGGATCTCGATCCCGGCGTCCCCGTCCGCGTCGCGGCGTCCGCGGCGCCTGAGCGCGCGTGCGCCCGCGAGGGAGAGCCCCGCGGCGGAGCAGAGGCCGGCGATCGTCGCCAGGGGCGCGCCGGCGTCGCCCGTCTTGGGAAGCTGGCCACCGCCCTTGGTGGCCTTCTCCTCCTTGGGGGTCTCGGGCGGGGCCTCGGTGATGCTCACCGTCTGCCCCTCGTCCTCGAGGTCGGCGTGGGTGGCGACGGTCTTCCCATCGTGGGCGATGGTCTCGAAGGCAACCACGTCGTGCCCTGCGAGCGCGCTGCCGTCGAACTCGAACGTGACGTCGGTGCTGCCGGACTCGGCGTCCGCGGTGAAGGTGGCGCTGGCGGTGACGGGGCTGCCGTCGCTTCCCTTGACCCTCTCGCCCGTGGACTTGTCCATGAGCGTGCCCGTGACCGTGTACTCGCGGCCCTTGACGAGCCCGGACCACTCGACCCTGTCCGTGATGGCGACCTTGTCCGCGGCCGTGGCCTCGTGGTCGCCGTCCGCCGCGTCGGTCGCCGTGGTGTGGATGCCGGGCAGGCTCACCGTCTGCCCCTCGTCCTTCAGATTGGCGTGGGTGGCGACGACCTTGCCCGCGCGGGAGAGCTCCTCCGTGCAGACGAGCCTCCTCCCCTCGAGCCCGGTGCCGTCCACGTCGAAGGCGACCTCGACGGTGCCCTCGGAGGACTCGGGGGTGACGGTCGTCTCCGCCGTGGCGAGCTCCTTGCCCGTCTCGGCGTCGAGCAGGCGTCCCCTGACCCTGTACTCGGTCCCGGGGGTGACGTTGGAGTAGGAGACGGTGTCGGCGACGCGTTGGCCGGGAGCCGCGTCTATCACCTTGTCGCCGTCCGCCGCATCCCTCGCCGACGTCGTGACCTGGGGGAACGCCACGCTCTGCCCCTCGTCCGAGAGGTCGGCGTGCGTGGCGTACTCGTGGCCGTGGCGCGAGAGCTCCTCGAAGGCGACGACCGTGCGGCCCGCGAGGTCGGAGCCGTCGAACCTGAACGTGACGGTCGCCTTTCCGCTTGCCTCCTCGGGTGTGAGCTTCGTGGTTGCGGTGACCTTCTCGCCCTTCGCGTCCGTGACGGCCTCGCCGGTCTCGCGGTCCATGAGGGTGCCGGTGAGCTCGTACTCCTTCCCGGGCACGAGGCTCTGATACTCGACGGTGTCCGTGATGGTCACGTCGTCGTCGGCCGCCGCGTCGTGGGAGCCGTCCTCCGCGTCCGTCGCGGTGGTGCCGATCTTGGGGAACAGGACCGTCTGCCCCTCATCGTCGATGTCTGCGTGCGTGGCAACCACCTTCCCGCCCTGGCTGAGCTCCTCGAACGCCACGACGGAGTGGCCGGAGAGCCCGGTCGCGTCGAACTCGAAGGTGACCTTGGCCTTGCCCGTGGAGAGCTTGGGGGCCAGCTTCGCCGTGGCGGTGACGGCCTTGCCGTCCGCGCCGGTCACGGCCTTGCCGGTCTCGCGGTCCATGAGGGTTCCCGCGAGCTCGTACTCCTTCCCTGGCACGAGGTTCTCGTACTCGACCTCGTCGGTGAGCTCGACGCGCTCGGCGGCCTCGGCCAGGTGCTCGCCGCCCTCGCCGGTGAGGGTCGTGGCGATGCGCGGCCCCTGGTCGTCATCTACTGTTCCGAGGTTCACGGTGGTGGCGTCGCGCGTGACCCGCGCGGTCATGCTCACGAGGCGGAGCCCCTGGTTCGCGGCGCACGGGAGCTCCTCGACGAGGTACGTGTCGTAGGGCAGGGCGCCCTTGGAGTCGTCCGGGGCGGTCTGGGAGTCCGCGGTGCCGCTGAACCACACGCCCGCGGAGGCGTCCCAGGTCCCCTCGCCCGCCGAGTCGTTGGCGTTCGTGCGCGTGGTGTGGGCGGCCCAGGACGACGAGGTGCTGGCCTGGCCGTTCTCGTCGGTCACGATGATGTGGGACTCGCCCGTGGTGGCGGAGGTGATCCGGAACGGCACGCCCGCGAGGCGCGCCATGCTGCCGGACTCGGCCTTCACGAGCTCGAGGTCGCCGCGCCTGACCTGCTCGGCGACCGTGGGGGTGGCGTAGGTCGAGACGGTCTCGGCCGTGCCCTCGCCGGTCACGTGCACGACGTGGGTGGCGTCGTCCCCCAGGTATCCATCGGGTGCGGAGGTCTCGGTGATGGCGACCGTGCCCACCGGCACGCAGGCCTCGCCCCTGGAGTCGCGGTAGAGCGCGTCGCCCGTGGCGGACCCGAGGTCGGCGGTGCCGTCCTCGCGCGTGGTGACGGTCCAGGTGCGGGTGGCCTTCGCGGGGAGGCTCCCCTCGTCGTACTGCCCGTCGTAGTAGCGGACCTCGAAGGTGGCGCCCTTGAGCGTCGCGGCGCCCAGCGGGGACGCCTTGCCCGTCTCCGCGTCGGCCTTCGCGAGCACGATCCCCAGCGGGTTCACCTGCGGGGCGTCGGTCGCCGTGGCCTTGGTGGTCTTCCCCGCCTCCACTGTGAGGGGGATCACGTCGGTCGAGAGCGCGTAGTTCCTCGCGGGCTTGGTCTCCCTCGCCCAGTAGCTCCCGGCGCGCAGCCCCTGGGCGGAGCCGTGCCCGCTCGCGTCGGTGACGATCGTCGCGACCGCCTGGGTGCAGGCCTCGTCTGAGTAGACGGTGTAGGTCGCGCCCTCGAGCGAGTAGCTGCCGTTGGCGTCGGTCACCTCGTGGTTCGCGGACGACTTGGTGAGCTCGACGCCGCCCGTGGGGAGCACCTCGACGACGCTCTGGACCGTGCCGTTCGGCGAGTACCAGACCTTGCTCGCGCGGTCCCAGGCGCCCGCCTTGCCCGCGTGGGCGCGTGCGTCGGCGACCGCCGCCTCGATCTTGCCCGCGTCCGCGCGGCTCGCCCTTCCGCCGGCGCCGCTGTAGACGTTGCCCGACATCCTCCCGACGCTGTATGCGCCGCTGGAGAGGTCGACGTCCATGCTGCAGAGCATCCACACGGCCACGTTGATCGCCTGGTCGGGCCTCTCGAGGCCGATCGGGTTGCCAGGCGCCATGCTGTGTACCAGGTACGCCAGCGCGTGCGGGTCGGGCAGGATGCCCGTGGCCTCGCCCGTGTAGTCCCACCTGGTGAACGTCGTCCCCGTGGGGTTGTGCGCCTCGGGGCTGATGCAGAAGAGCTGGCTGCCGGAGTCGCTCCCGAACGAGAGGAAGCCCTCGCCGCCGTTGGTCTCCGTCGTCACCCTCATGGTCCCGGTCGAGGCGTACGCCACCGCGGGCGCCAGCGCGCCCAGGGCCTGGCTGAGCACGAGCGCGGCCGAGGCGATGGCCGCGACCACCCTCCGCGCGATCGTCCCCCTCGCCCTCTTCGTCACTCGTCCCATTGCCCGCGTCCTCCCTGCTCGCGTGCCTGCCTTGCGTCCCCCGCGATGCCGCGCGAGCCCTCCCGCGCCTCGCTCGCGCGCGCCCCCAGGGCCCGACCCTGCGAGTGCTCGCGCGCCCAGCGGCGCCGGCCCTCCACGATCGCGTCCCTGAGCTCGGCGGGGTCGACCCGCGCGCTCTCGCGCACGCGCCTCCCGTCCTCGCCGAGGACGGGGTTGCCCTCGGCGTCGAGGACCGAGCGGCGCAGCAGCACCTGCCGGTCGGCGGGGAGCGGCAGGTCGCGCCACCTCTCCCCGCGCAGCGCCGAGGGCCCCACCGACAGCGGCGTGAACTCCCAGCCGCCGTAGTCCGTCCCCCCGACGACCGTCCCGGAGGGGACGCGCGCCTGGTTGAACTCGCGCTCCTCCCCGGTCCTGCGGTCCGTGTAGCGGATGTGCTCCCGCACGAAGTTCTCGTGCAGGGTGACCACCACCCGGCCGTCCCTCTCTCCTTCCATTCCTTCCTCCTATCCTTCGGGCCCTCCCGGGCCGCCCTTTGGGAGCCTGTTCGCTACCCGCCGAGGGCGTCCCTGGCCCATGCCCCGCTCTTCGCGAGCGAGAGCACGAGCAGGACGCACATGGCGAGGTACTGGAGCGCGTAGCTGAGCCCGCCCACGACCGAGTCGACGGGCGTTCCGGTGCCGGCGCTCGCCGCGTTGAGCCCGCCGAGCACGACGGGGAACGCTATGAGGAGCAGCGTGATCACGAGGCCCGCGAGGCACACGGACGCGAACTGCCTGAGGTAGCCGACCCCCATCTGCCTGGTCTCGTCCAGGCCCAGCAGCGCCAGCGGTATGGGGCTGAGCGCCGCCATCACGTAGAGCTGGATCGCCCTTGCCCAGGTGACGACGAGGGCCACCACGTAGGCGACCACCACGACGAGCCAGCTGACGAGCGCGACGACGACCATCGCGAGGAGCGCCGCCACGTCGTCGTCCTCGGTCACGATCGAGACGGCCGAGAGGTCCATGGCCCCGCCCGTGCCGAACAGCGCCGTCACGCGGGTTATCGCGAGGCGCGCGACCTCGTAGAGGGCCCTCATGAGCTCGAACGAGTTCTGCACGAGGAAGAGGTTCACGGCGAAGAACACGAGCAGGAAAACGACCTCCCTGATGGCCGGGACGGAGGCGTTGCCGTCCATGCGCTGGGAGATGTGCACGAGCTGGGCCGTGAAGACCATGGAGAGGACCCCGCAGCCGATGGGCAGGACGGCCGCCTGCCAGGCGCCGCGCGCCATCTCGGCGAGCGTCGTTCCGCCCGCCGTGCCGAGCATCGACGAGAAGGGCTTGGAGAGCACGCCCTCCACCCCTATCGACGCGAGCACCCTCGCCTGGGCGGCGAAGATCCAGTTGCAGGTGTCGCGCAGGACCCCGCACATCCACGAGTTGATGTCGTCGGCTATCGAGGCGAAGGCCGGGTGCGGGACGAGGAGCGCGACGGCGAGCGCGAGCCCCGCGGCGGCGGCGAGCCGGAGCGCCCCCGCCCTCTTTGCGCCGCGCATGGCTAGCCCGTCACCGAGAACGCGCCGCCGGACCACTCCACCGAGACGACGGTCCTGCCGGGGTCGTCGCATGTGAAGGTCGCGGTCACGCGGTCCTCGTTCGTGTCGAGGAAGACCTCGCCGTCGAATGCGGCCTCCGACGCGCCGGGCACGTGCATCGAGACCCAGAGCTTGACCGCGGCGTCGAGCGCGGTCTCGTCCCCGCCCACGAGCGACAGGTACTCGTCGTCCACGCCCGTGACTCGGACCTCCCCGTCGGTCGGCGCCGGGACCCAGTCGAAGGCGACCCGCAGCTGCTCGCAGTGCAGCCTCGCGTCGTCCCCGTCGCCCGTGATGGTGGCGGTCGCCTGCACCACGGTGCCGTCCGCGCGGGTGATCGAGAGCTCGCAGCTCCCCGCGGAGTCCTCCGTCACGCGGTAGCTCGAGGTGTAGGTGTTCGTCCCGTCTGTCTCGACGATCCTGCCGCCGGACGCCGTGAGGCGCTCGGACGCGTCGTCGGCGCCCATCCACTCGCGGGACTCGAGCGCCGACGCGCACGACCCCGCCTCGCCCGTCTCGTCGGCGCTCCCTCCCGCGTCCGACCCGGCGGCGTCGGTCGCCGCCGCCTGCGTCGCGGTCGCCCCGGAGGTCCCGCCGTCCGTCGCCGACGCGCTTCTTGCCGCCGAGCACCGCACCAGTGAGGCCGCCACGAGGACGGCGGCAGCCCCCGCCGCCGCCATCGCCACGGCCCTCTTCCGTCTCTCCATGCTCCCTCTCCCTCCTAGTACCTGATCGCGCAGGTGAAGTAGCCGATGCCCGTGCCCACTCGCACGTGGTCGCCGGGCTTCGGCGCGTGTATGTACGAGTCGCCGCCTATGTAGATGGCGACGTGGCCCGGCTTCCAGAGGATGTCGCCGGGCTGCGCCTGCGAGAGCGGCACGCGCGTGCCGGCGGCCGCCTGGTCCTCCGAGTTGCGCGGGATCCGGATCCCCGCCTGCGCGTAGCACCACTGTGTGAGGCCCGAGCAGTCGAGCGCCCTGTAGGGCGTCGTCCCTCCCCAGACGTAGGGCGTGCCGATCTGCGTCTGCGCCGCGGCGACGATGGCGCCGCCCCCGGTGCCCGCGGTCCCGGCCGCCCGGAGGTCCGCCGCCGTCATGGAGTCGAACCTCCTGAGCCCGTAGGCGTCCATCGCGGACTTGAGCGACTCCACGTAGGAGGACGACGTGGCGTAGCCCGCCTCCTTGAGGCCCTCCGCCATGAGGTCGGAGTCGCGGGCCGCCACGGCCTGCCGGATCTTGGCGTTGTCGCGGTAGTTGGCCGCCTGCAGGAGCACGCGCGAGCGGAACCTGATGCAGTCCTCCGCGGACCTGAACCTCGTGAACGCGGCGGCGACGGTGACGCTCGCGCCGCCGTACTCCTCGCTCGTCTGCCACGACTCCTTCCCGGTGACCTCCGGGCAGGAGGCGAAGCTCGACGCCCACTTGATGCCGAAGAGGTTGTTGTCGCGGGTCGCGAGCCCGGATAGGTGGTCCCCGACGCCGGACTCGACGATGATCTGCGCGAGCGTGCACCCCGCGGGGTGCCCGTACTCGTCCTGGCACTCGAGCGCGGCGAGCACCATCGAGTAGGTGACGTAGGGCGGCAGGCCCTCCACCGAGCGGCGCGCCTCGTCCTCGTGCTCCCAGAACCCGAAGACGGACCCCAGCGCCTGCGAGACGAGGGTCGCGGCCAGCACGGCCGCGAGGATCCCGGCCACGGCCCCGGCGAGCGGCAGTGCCGCCCCGGACGCGGAGGCGGCCTTGCCGGCGGCGTCCCTGCGCGCGGGCGGTGCG